>CANPZB010000012.1 GCA_947588755.1 Candidatus Gastranaerophilales bacterium
ATTTTATCAGCGACACCACAGGATTTTTGGTCTTTGGCATTATCACAAACTTTAACAATTTTTGCATTTTTTAAAAGTCTGTCACGAATTAGTATTGCATTAACTGCGTTATATGTTTCTTCATTTTCGTTTTGAGAACCCGCATCTCTGCCTGTTATGCCCCATTCGCCCGCTGTACCGTAATCTAATATAGCCAAACGGTAAGCGTTAAATAAAGTATTGTATATTTTTTTGACTTTAACGACAGTTTCTTTTTCTTGATATTTTTGAATTAATGACGGCATAGTCATTGCCGCAACAACACCGATGATACCGAGGGTGATTAAGACCTCGGCTAAAGTGAATGCACAGCGTTGTGAAAAGTGAAAGGTGAAAAGTGAAAAGTCCTTATCGGGTGCTAAAGCACCAGAAAGACCACACCTGAACCTCTCCATGTCACCCTGAACTCGTTTCAGGGTCTTACCATTTTCAAGTCTTACCAATTTTTCCAAATTTGTTAATTTTTTAATTTTTTCTTTCATTTTTAAGTCCTTTCTTTTTTTATTAATTACTATTTATTGAAAACTATAACTATACATGTCACCCTGAACTAGTTTCAGGGTCTTATTTATTCGGTATTGGTACATAATCCTGAAACGTCTTGGATTTGCTCCAATGCGTGCAGGAGTTTGTTATTCACCATAGTTGTGGACATTGACTTTGGTTTAGTATCTTTTCTATTTAAAGACTTTATAAGGCTCAGATGCTGAAACAAGTTCAGCATGACATGGGGAGAGTTATGCATAACAGGACAGTGTGCTGACATGACAGAACTAAGGTTCAGAGTCATGATACAAAGATCCTGAAACAAGTTCAGCATGACAGAATTTTTGTATCTGGACACATTTAAAAACCCAAAACAACGAAAAGTGGCTAAAACGCAGTCATAGAGCGGGTTTGCAAACTCGGGGGGGGGGTGAATGCTAAAACTTCAAAATTCGATTTTTTCATAATTTTTTCATTAACTCCCAAATTTTCGGTGCTTCGCAGCATAGTACTTCCCGATTGAAATATTTCAACCTTACATTTACATTATAACATATACTTTAAAGATTTCAAGTGTATTTTTACAAAGTAAGACCCCCTATTAAGGGGGCTCTTTTATAATTAAAGAAAGAAATTATTATGAAAGAATATTCATTATGGTTTATTTTATTTGTTCAAGTTTTGATAATGCGATGTTTGCCGCATCCTGAACATTTTTGTCTTGGTCGTTTTTAGCTATTGAGAATAAAGTATTCAAATCTTGCTTATATGCGGGGTGTTGAATGTAACTCAATGCTTCTATAGCCGATGCTCTTACCATTGGGTTAGGGTTGTTCTTTAATTGTTCGACTATGGGAACGGCACCGGGAAGTTCGGTAAGAGGAACAGTATTGTTGGTGAGTTTTGTAACTTCATCACCGTACAATTTATCCATTATTGAAATAGTAAACATTGCATAACTTTTATTTCTTTCCGATTGCTCCATAGGAGTTATTGTTGTAGCAAGTTTTGTTTCTTCTTCAGTCAATTTTTCACCGTTCATAAGTTTTTGTCTTGCTGCAATTTGCGGTTGAGTCGGGCCTGCAAGTTTACTTGAATCGTTGTTAATTATGTTGACTAAAGAATTAATAACTTTTTCGTCAAGTAATTCAACTGCTTTTTGCGGGGTGTCTTTTACCATATTTGCTATTTCTTCCATAGCAGCAGCTTGAATATCATAGTCAGGGTTTGTTAATTTTGCAAGAAAAGCGTTCAAATCAACCTGAGGTTTGATTTGTACAGGCTCCTGAATTTCTACTTTGGGTTTATCCGCAGGGACTGTACCGGCTTTTTCTTCAGCTTTCGGCGGCATGGGAACCGCTTCGGTAATTACCGGTTCCGGAACATTTGCTGCCGGCGGTAAATTTATGTTTTGCTGTTGAATTACTCTTGCGGGTTCGTTTACAAATGTATTTTGAGCGGGAACAGCTTCGGGCTGCTGTATCGGCGGCATGTATGCCATCGGGTTTGTTACCGGCGGATAGTAGGGTTGACCTGCTGCCTGCTGATAGTCATATAGCTGAGTTTGGGGGTAAGAATAATAATAAGGCACTGCGGAAGGTTGAGTATATTGCGGTGCATTTAATGATACAGGACCAATATTAGGTGCATTAACAGCCGGATTATGTAATTCAATTTTTACTGCGTTATAATTCGGAGCAGGTAAAGGTTGCACACATGGAGCCTGTTGTACGTAGGGGTTGTACAAATTCGGAGCAGGCAGGGGTTGCACACATGGAGCCTGCTGTACGTAAGGGTTGTACAAATTTGGAGCTTGAATCATTGAATTTCTTCCTTTCGTTTATAAAACAGTCATATTTCTAATTCTACTGTTTAAATATCCGTAAAGAAAATAAATTGCTAAAATTACTAAAAAAATTAATAATTCTTAACAAAGCATATTTAAAAACTGTATTACAGAACTTAATACCTTATTAGCAATATTTTATATTTATGATAATATATTAATGGAAACTTTTGTAAGGTTTACCGAACAAGTAATACAGAGTTATATCATGCAAATAAACAAAAACGAAAAAAAATCCATACGTTCTGCATTCGGCAATGCATTAGTTGAATTGGGAAAAGAAAATAAAAATATTGTGGTAATGGATGCCGATTTGGCATGTTCAACACAAACCGCAATGTTTGGCAAAAATTTTCCGGAACGTTTTTTTGATTGCGGAATAGCAGAGCAGGACATGATTGCTTCCGCCGCAGGACTTGCTTCTGTCGGGAAAATACCTTTTGTCGCAAGTTTTGCTATGTTTGCAACGGGCAGAACTTATGACCAAATCCGTAATTCCGTATGTTATCCGGAGTTTAACGTAAAAATAATCGGCACTCATGGCGGTGTTACGGTCGGTGAGGACGGTGCAAGTCATCAGGCTTTGGAAGATATTTCATTGATGCGTGGTATTCCAAATATGTCCGTAATTGTTCCGGCTGACTGCAGAGAATGCGAACAAGTCATTAAGTTTGCGGCAGAAAATTACGGTCCTATGTATATAAGAATTGCGAGAACCAATGTTTGTGATATTTTTGATGAGAATTACGAATTTGATTTTTGCAAAGCGTATGTTATTCGGGAAGGCAGTGATGTTACGGTTATAACTAACGGCGAAACTCTTGCCGAAGTTATTTTGGCTGCTCAAATCCTTGAAAAAGAAGGCTATTCCGCACAAATAATACATGTTCCCGTCGTTAAACCTCTGGACGGTGCAACTATTATTGAATATGCCAAGAAAACAAAATTTGTGATTACCGTAGAAAACCATTCTATTATCGGTGGTTTGGGCAGTGCCGTTTGTGAACTTCTCGCAGAATATTATCCCATGCCCGTTCACAGGCTGGGAGTTAATGATACATTCGGGCAAAGCGGGAAATGGGACTTTTTACTTGATTATTACGGGCTGAGTGCCGAAAAACTTGCCGTAAGCATTAAAAAGTATGTGGATAAATATCGTCTGGTAAAATAAAAAGGATAATTTTTACATGATTCAGTTCAGATCGGTTACAAAAAAATATAAAAATGAGCATTACGCATTAAAGAATATTAATTTGGATATTCATTCCGGTGAATTTGTTTTTATCGTGGGTGCATCCGGTGCGGGAAAATCTACGTTAATGAAGCTGTTATATAACGAAGAACGTCCTTCAAGCGGTACGGTTACGATAGGCGGTATTAATGTTGCAAATTTACCCAATGATAAGATACCTAATTTGAGAAGATGTATGGGAATTGTTTTTCAGGATTACAAACTCCTGCAAAATCAGTCGGTTTTTGACAATGTAGCTTATGTTATAAGAACTCTGGGGATAAGCTCATCGGAAATTAATGCCCGTGTTTCGGGTGCTTTGAAAATAGTCGGACTTTATGATAAAAAGAATGCGACTCCTGCCGAACTCTCAGGCGGTGAGCAGCAAAGAGTCGGAATAGCAAGAGCTATAGTTAACGGGCCTCCGTTGTTGATAGCTGACGAACCGACGGGAAACCTTGACCCTAAAAACTCGATGGAAATTATGCAAATTTTAGACCAGATTAACCAGCGGGGAATTACGGTCATTGTATCAACTCATGACAATGCTATGGTTGATTATTTCAGAAAAAGAGTTATTACTCTTGACAACGGTGAAGTGGTAAGGGATATACAGGCAGGTACGTATGAATAGTTCCAGAATGCAGATAAAGAAAAAAGTTAAAAAACATATTCCTAAAGACTGGTTATGCGAATTGAGAATATTATACCGTTTAACCAAAGAAACTTTTAACGGAATTCAAAGGACAGGTATAGTTAATCTGGTTATAATCACGACTATGGCTGCAATATTGATTATTTTCGGTTCTTTTTTCCGTTCGGCAATCTCAATATCGTCTTTTGCAAAAGAACTCGGCAATGTGCTTGAAATATCGGTTTATCTTAAACAAGGTACGGATGCAAATATAATTAAAAAACGCATAAAAGAATTTAATCATGTGGAAAATGTTACAATAATTCCGAAAGAAACCTCATGGTCAAACCTTAAACGCGAAATGGACTTACCCGATATGGATAATCCGCTGCCGGATACGTTACATGTCAAAGTTGATAAGCCCGAAAACATAGACGAGGTTTTTAAAAACGTAAAGAAGATAAAGTCCGTTGAGGATATGAGTTACGCTCAGGATTTAGCCAAAAAGATAGAAACTTTAAATAAAATAGTTAATACAATAACCGTGCTTGTCGTTATAATTATGGCTATATTGACGGTTACTATCATAAATAACACAATTCAACTTGTAATTCAGTCCAGAAAAGACGAAATTGAAATAATGCGGCTTATGGGTGTATCCAACTGGTATATAAGATTTCCGCTTATTATGCAGGGTGCATTATACGGTTTTGCGGGAGCGTTAATAGCTGTTGTGCCGCTAAACGTAGTCCAAAACGGGCTTTTGAATATGCATAAATTTTTTATGGTGCCTGCACCAATGTACGCTCAAAATATAGTAATATCAATAATGTTTACTATGGCAATTTTATTCGGAGCGGGCGGCAGCTTTTTATGTATCAAAAAACATCTTCAGGTGTAAATTTCAATGGGTAAAAAAAACGTAATATTGTTAATATCGGATGATGAACAGTTTTTTATAAAGTTAAGAAGGAAACTGGTATTTTTAAGACGGGATGATTGCATTGACTCAAGTAACTATTCTTCCTCGCTAAGTAAAATAGATGCCGCTCAAACAAAAGTTGTTCTGGTTCATGAAAATAAAAATAAAGACAAAACTATTAAACTTATTGAAAAAATAAAAAAGAAATTTAATCATATTTCACAGGTTCTGGTTGCCGACAATTATGAAGCTGATTTTATTCTGGCTGCTTATGAAGCGGGGATATACGACTTTGTAATGTCAAGTGCAAAATCATTTGAATTTGTAATAAGAATAATTAATACAATGAAAATTAACACAATGGAAAAGACTTCACTTCGTGATACCAGACTTTTAATTCAGTCGGGAGTAGTGGATGAGTTGACAGGGTTGTATTCACATAAATTTTCCAAAAATGTTATAGAAAACGAAGTTAATTACAATTTAACAGACAAAGGTGTTTTTATTGCGGCAGAACCGAGTGAAGCATCCAAAAAAGGATTTTCCACCGAAAAAATGGCAGCCGCACTTAAAAAATCCCTCAGAGCGAATGATACCGCTACATTGGCAAAAGGTGCAAAATTCTATATTCTTTTGCCGGAAACGGATTATAACGGTGCGGTTAAAGTTGTCGAAAAAATTAATCATAATTTCGGCAAAGATTTTAAATTGAAGGCGGGAATAGCTGATATTTCGGGAAAATCATTTAATAAATATGAAAAAGAAGCTCTGATTGCATTGTCGGAAGCTGCTTATTCAAAAGAAGACTGCATATTTTCCGAAGATAAATCTCAAACTCTCGATGAATGGCTTGATGAGGACAGCAGTAAGGAAAAAAATTATAAACTTTTTAAACAAATTTTTAACAAGAAATTGGAAAAAGTTATTGCTCCCGTGTTTTTCAGGCTTCAAAAGTCTTATGAAGAAAAACTATTTCAGACTAAAATCGAACAGTTTACAGACAGCGAGCAATATGTGTTTACTCTGCAAAATAAAAAGTTAACCAGCAGTTTAAAAATTGTATATCCGGGATTTGCCAAAATCGTAATTTATATTAATCACAAAGGGTTGGACAGTCCCGAAAATACGGAAATTTCTTATCCATTGACAAAAATTACTCAAAAAGAACTGATTAATATTATAGAAAATTTCATAAAAGATTTTAAAAGAACAGCGATAGACAGATAAAAGGAGAAAAAATGAACACTTTGTCGGCTAAGGACAGTCTTATACTTATAATTGATATTCAGGAAAGGCTTGTTGCCGCACTGAATAAAGATGTTATTGTATCAAATTCTTTAAAAATGGTAACAGCCGCAAATGCTATGAATATACCCGTTATTGTGACCGAACAGTATCCTAACGGTCTGGGAAACACTGTTCCCTTGCTGAAACAGAATTTGCCCGCCGATGCGGAATTTTTTGAAAAAACTTCTTTCAATGCGTTGAATGAAGATGGTTTTTTGGAAAAAATAAAGTCTTACGGCAAAAAACAAATAGTTATTTTCGGGATAGAAACTCATGTTTGTGTTCATCAAACTGCAGCGGGTCTGCTCGAGGCGGGATTTGATGTTTATGTTATAAAAGATGCCTGTGCAAGCCGCAATAAGTACGAATTTAAACAGGGAATTGATATAATGCAGCAAAACGGTGCAAAAATTTCGTGTGTGGAAATAGCTTTGTTTGAATGGCTGAAAACTTCCAAAAACCCTAAATTTAAAGAAATTCAAGCTCTGGTAAAAAATCAGGCATAGAATTTTTGAAAACTTTATTCAACCGCGTATGACTCGCCGATAGTATCTATTGCTTCAACTTTAATATCGGTAATCAGTTCGGAATATGATATTACGACTATTGTGGGTATATGACGTTCCAAAAGCTGGTACAGCGGAAGTCTTATTCTTGGCGAACACAATATAACAGGCTGCTGCCCGCAAGCCTGATGAGCCCTCATTAGTGTTGTAGCGGTTGTTTCTATCAACTCTTGTACCTGCATAGGGTTAAGAAGAAACATTGTACCTAACTCAGTACGCTGACAGCTGTCATCAAGAGTTTTTTCCCATTCGGGAGACAGTGTAAGAGCATAAAGCACTTTGTCATCGCCGACATTGGAAAGACAAATTTGACGTCCCAAAGCGGTTCGCAGTCTTTCGGAAAGAATATCAGGCTCTTTGGAAAATCTTGCATAATCGCATAGTCTTTCGAATACAAATAATATATCTTTAATTGATACTTTTTCTCTGATAAGATTTACAAATATTTTCCTTAAATCGCTTGTGGAAATAATTGTCGGAATAAGGTCATTAACAAGTGTCGGGTCTTGCGTTCTGACAAGTTCCATAAGTTTAAGAACATCGGTTTTTGTCATAACTTCGTCAACATGTTTTCTTACGCATTCCTGTAAATGTGTAACTATTACGTCGGTTGAATCAACTGCCGTAACCGAACGTGCGGTTTTGGCATCATCCGGAGATATCCAGTATGCCTGTGTTTGGTAAGTAGGGTCAATACCGATTATGGCATCTTGCGGAACTTCTTTTTTTACGCTATCCCATTGGTCGGCTATTACCATTAATTTGCCGGGATAAACATAACCCGTTGCAACGGTATTTCCGCGGATAGAAATCATATATTCGTTTGCATCAAGTGCCGAAGAATCCATAATTCTTATGTTAGGAAGTATGTATCCGAGTTCATCGGTTACTCTTTGACGCAAAGCAGCGATTTTGGCAAGTAATTGACCTTCCTGATCGGGGTCTGCAATTACCAGCAGGTTAGAACCTACCTGTAAACTCAAAACATCAACTCCGAGACGCTCATACATACGGTTCGGATTTACCAAATCCTGCATATTCTGTCTTACATTTTCCAACTGCCCGAGCTGTGATTGTACATCGGCGTTAATTAATGTTGAAAATCCCGCAATTCCCAGTCCTAATGAGAAGAAGAAAAATGGTAAAAATGGTAATCCCGTAAATATCGGACCTGTTATTGCAAGCAGCATTAAAAATACGGATGCCAGAAATAAAGCCTGAGGTTTACTTATTATTTGTCCCGTAACATCAATACCTAAAGAGTCAGCTGCCGATGAACGTGTCATAAATATACCTGCCGCTATTGACATAAGCAAAGAAGGTACTTGTGAAGCAAGACCGTCACCTATTGTTAATGTTGTGTATTTACTGACGGCATCGGCTAAGGGCATCTGGTTCATAAGACAACCGATACACAGTCCGCCGATAATGTTTATTAAAGTAATTATTATCCCTGCAATGGTGTCCCCTTTTACAAATTTCATGGCACCATCCATGCTGCCGAATAAATTTGATTCTCTTTGCAAATCCTCACGTTTTTTTGTAGCTTCTTCAGGTGAAATTAATCCGGCATTAAAATCGGCGTCAATAGTCATTTGTTTACCGGGCATGGCATCCAATGCAAATCTCGCCGCAACTTCGGCAATACGTTCAGCACCTTTTGTAATAACCATAAACTGAACAACTGTTATAATAAGAAATATAACTCCTCCGACAATCATATTACCGCCGGTAACAAATGTCCCGAAAGCATGGATAACTTCGCCCGCTTCACCTTTAGCAAGTATACATCGGGTTGATGCGATGGATAATACAAGCCTGAACATTGTACCGATAAGGATTATTGACGGAAAAGAAGCTAATTCAAGAGTCTTTTTTACATACAAAGATATCATCAAAAGCACAATACCAAGAGTTATGTTTAAACAAATAGAAACATTTATTACCCAGTTCGGAAGTTCGCACAACAGCAAAATAATCAGCAGTAATACAAATACCGCCATAAAAACTTCGCTTAAATTGTTATTTGAACTCTGTGCCTGTTCCTGTGCCATTAAATTTCCTTTAACGCTTCTTTAATTATTGCAAGTTGTGCTTCAACGGTTGCATCGGTAACACCGTTTGACGTTGTCATCAGACAGCCGCCTTCCGATATTGATTCATCGGGAATTATTGTTACTTTTGCATCAAGCCCCGTAAGGCTTATTACTTCAGGTATTTCCTGCTTTACAAGTGCAGCCTGAGAAGGATTTACTCTCAGCATAATTTTTGTTTCTTCTTTTGATAATTCTTTAAGAATTTCACTGATGTTATCCATAATTAAATTCGGATTTTGGGTTATTTCTTTCTTAATTATTTTTCTTGCAATTTCAACGCTTATTTCAAGTATGTCTCCCGAAATATAATCGAAAACTTCCTGTTTCGCGGTCAAAAATGATTTAACGGCGGATTTTATCTGTTCAATATCTTCTTTAAGGTCTTTTAATCCGTCCTGATAACCTTCTTTTGCGGCAGCTTCTTTTATTGCAAGAGCTTCTTCTCTGGCACGCGATATAAGATTACGGTCTTCAGTTCTTCTGTAACCCCGCCTTCTGTCTCCCTTACGTCTTTCCTGCCGCTGAGTAAAATCAATATTATCCAAATCAAACAAGTCTATTTTGTCAACATCGACTTCGGTTGTCTTTATATCAACTTTATCCCCGACAATCTGCTCATTTGAAGTTTCCCCGTTTTTTTGAAATTTCTTTTTGATAATCATGATTAATTATATTATATACTATCTTCAAGGTGTGTGGCAATAATGTTAGCAACTCTGGGTGCCATTTCGTAATAATCACCGTCCAATGCGTTAAATACCAAGCGTTTTACGTTTTGACGTTCAAGTTTCAACATTTGTTCAAGTTGCGGTCTTTCTACATATTGTGCAACATTTTGAATTCTGTTAACTATTTTTGCAGTGCTGATATTACCTGATGGTGAAGGAATATTGGTTTTGATTTCCTGAAGGCATTGCATTGCCGCATAAGGGTCAACTTTTGAATTCAAATCAGGTATTCCCATAAATTTTATTACGCTTGAAGCATCATCGGGATTAAACCTGTCAAGTATGGTTTGTACTTTATCCTGCTTCATTTTTTGGAATAAAAGTGCTAATGTCGCAAGCTTCAAAACTTTTGCGTTTTCTCCCGAAGGCATTTTGGCAAGTTGTGCCGGTGTGTTTTGAGCGGGTATATCTGACGGCGTTTCCGGATATGTAACATCAGACTCCGCAGTCTGCTGTTGAGAATTCTCCGCATTGGCTTGTTCCTGCTGCTGAACCATTGCATCTATGTTAGACTGGCTCATAGCCTGTTCCATAAGCCCTTCATCTATAAGGTTATTTTGTCTTAGTTCACCTATGCAATCTATATATGTTTTTTTAACGTGATGTTCTATCAGCTGAAGCATTTGGTCTTGGGGCAGCGACTGTTTAAAACTGTTTTTTGCTATCTCGAAAATTGTCCCCGCAATTTTTTGCATTATGGGGTCCCAATATTGCTGCGGAATTTCGGAACGAATTAAATCAACAGATTTGTGAAAAGACCACTCGGCAATAATTTGAGTTGTCATCATAGCCTGATCAAGATTAAAACCCAATTCCTTATCATCGTTGAGTGCCTGCCCGGCTATAAGTGAAAAATTTAACAAAGTATTTGCTACATAATTGCGTTGATTATCGTTAAAATCTTTCGGAATAAGTTCCTGTGCCTGTTGGGCAAGATTTTGTGCAAATCCTTGATAATCAAATCCTTCTATAGCCATTTTTTATTTTTATCCTTGTTCTATCCAACTTTTAATTTTTTCGGCAGTTTCATCTTCGTCGGCATCGGAAAATTCTGCCGAAAGGTTTGATAAAGTATCTGCAAGTTTGTCAGGACTTTGTTGAGGAATAAATTCTCTTTGTTGTTGTTCAAGAAGTCCCTGAGCCAGTTCGGACTGTCTTTCGGTCAGTTGTGCCGCTCTGCTGTTAATTTCTGCAAGCTGCTGTTCTTGTTGTGCCGATTTTTGTCTCAGCATTTCAACTTCTCTGAGGCTTTCTTCTCTTGCTCTGCCTACTTTATCGGAAACTGCTTTAAATACTATGAGTAATCCTATTGCACTTACGGCAATCGCAAGCCACCATGGGTTCCCTGTTTCATCGGGCTTAGGAAGGTTTGAAGGCTTATCTGACATTAAGTACGGGTCATTCGGGTCAGAAAATGCTATTGATACATTTTCAGCCGTAACCTTAGGACTTGCGGCATGTGCGATTAGTTCTTTAAGTTCTTCCAATGTTGTATTTTCGGGAAGTGCATTTTTATCAAGCGTTACCGCAACGGAAATTTCTTCAACGACTCCCGGTTTAATGTATTCGTTAGTTTGAGTTTTTGTTACACCGTATTGTACTTCTTTTGCTTCACGTGAATAATTTCTGTTTTGTGAAGAATCGGATGCACCTGAAGTAAGTCCGTTTGGCAGATAAACACTTACGGCATTAACACCTTTATTGGAATCTGATGTTCTGTCGCCCAAACCTTCCGTAAATGTTTGTTCATTAACCGCGGTTCTTCTTTCGGGGTCGTAATCAATGGTAAATTTTTCAACAGGTGCCTGACGTAAGAATGTGCTTACAGTTACTACATAGTTGCCTTTTCCGATAAGTCTGTCAAGCTGTTGTTGAACTTTGCCCGTCATGTATTTATCATTTTCTTCAATTTTTTGAAGCATTTCATCTTCCGCATCCATTATGCTGTGGTATGTATTTCCGTTTGTATCGGTAATGGCAATGTTTTCGGCTGTCAAACCCGTAACACTGCCGAGTAAAAGGTTTGTTATCGCCTTAACTTTAAGCTGATCAAGCTTTGCATCCGACGGAATTGTTACCTGTACGGTTGCAGTTACAGGCTTTTGCATTGATGTAAACATTGATTGTTCCGGTATGGAAATGAAAACAGATGCATTTTCAATAGGTTTTATTCTTCTTATCAGTCTTGAAAGTTCACCGTTTATTGCACGTGCAAGTCTGATTTTTTTATCTTCTTTTGTCGATGTAAAGTCGCCTTTATCAAAAATTTCAAGACCGGTATTTTGATCCATCAAACCGCTTTGAACTATTTGTATTAAAGCTTCATCACGCTGAGCGGTCGTACATTTTTTCCGCCCTGTTGTACAATCGCCCTTTTTTAAATATAAAATGGATTTTGTACCGTCTATTTTACGGCTTACGGCAATGTCATGTTTCGCAAGCAATGCTTGAATTTCAATCGCTTTACCCATATTGTCCGTTGTAATTAAATCTATATCTTCTTTAATGGGTTCATCGGTAACTGTTACACCGCCTTTGTTTGCGTTATGCGAATTTGAAATAATACCCGCGGTTATGAACAAACCGAGCAGTATAAATAAACCGCCTGCTATACCGTATAATAATGCTTTGTTTTCCAGTAATTTTTGAAAATCCATTTTTCACCGAGTCTGTTTTGTTTTACCTGCTACATTTGTAAACTAAACCTGAATTTGCATTATTCTGTCGTATGCCTGAATAATTTTACCCGTTAATTGAGTTGCGACATTAATACTTATTTCGGATTTAGCCATGGCTGTCATTACGTCGTGAATATCAACATTCTGACTGCCTGACATTACGTCTTTTAAAAGGTTGTCAGGAGCGTTAAGTTCTGTGTTTAAATTCTCTGCAAGACCGGATATAACCTGCTTGAAATCAGGTGATGCGGTAGTTTCAACTCTGCTCATTCTCCCCGCAGGCATTGCAAATTCAATACCGGTGTCAAGTTTTGTGTGCTGTATTCTTCCTGCAAGGTCATATTGAGGATAAAAACTCATACTTTTTCCTGCCTTTCTGTTTATATAATATATCATTTTTCTTAAATTTACGTGTTTTTTTTATAAAAATCATACAATTTCCGTAGAAAAACTTGTAAATTTAATTCATACAAATTACGTTTGCATGAGTTTAATGATTTTTAATTAAAAATCAATATATTTATTATTATTTTGTTTTAAGATATAATTTTGTGGGATGATTAAAACCTGTACAAATTATTGTAAAGAATTATTGAACATTGCCCTGCCTATAATTATGGGAAATTTGGGCTTTATACTCATTGGTGCGGGAGATGTATTAATTGCCGGCAGACATTCAACCGATACTCTTGCCGCAATTTCGATAGCAACAGCTATACTAAATGTAATTTTTATATTCGGAATAGGGCTGTTGGGCAGTGTTACTCCGATATTATCAAATATGAGGGGTGCAAAACAGCCCGCAAAAAAATATTTTTACCCCACTGTCAGATTTGCAATATTACTCGCTTTAATAACTTCCGTTGTAGTTTATGCCTGCATTCCGCTGATTGATTTTATGAATTTTGAAACAAAACTTATTTATCCGATAAAAGAATATATGTTTATATCAGCCTTTGCAACCGTCGGAATGTACCTTAATGCCGCACTAAAAGAATATTTACAAGCTTTTGAAATCGTTATTTTCCCGAATTTGGTGACAGTATTTTGTGTATTTTTGAACATTATTTTAAATATAATTCTTGTTTTCGGATTTGGACCTATAGCTTCAATGGGGGTTATCGGGCTTGCGATTGCAAGTTTGATAGTAAGGTGGGTTATGGGTTTATCCCTGTATATTTATTGCATTATAAAAATGAATGTTAAAAATTTCGGTGATATGAGTTATTACAGAAAGATAATTAAAATCGGGCTGCCGATATCGTTAGCGGTAATGATTGAATTCATTGCGTTTAACAGTATTGCCGTAATTATGGGCAGAGTTTCCGGTATTTATGCCGCGGCACAAAATATGGTTTGTACGCTGACTTCCGTATCTTTTATGGTTCCGCTGGCTCTTTCAAATGCCATAGCCGTAAAAGTAGGTTATGCCAACGGCTCAAAAAATATATATGATTTGAAAAAATATGCTTTTTGGGGAATTTTTATGTCTGTCGGATTTATGATGTGCAGTTCAATCGTATTTGCTTCCGTTCCTGCATTTTTGGCAGGGTTATTTACCAAAGATATTTCGCTTATTAAAATTTCAGTTCCGTTAATTTATATGCTGTCTATGTTTCAGGTATTTGACGGATTACAGGTTTCTCTTTCGGGGGTTTTTAAAGGGATTAAAAAAACACGTATCGTTATGGCGGCAAATTTTATTGCATACTGGATTATTTCCATGCCTTTAGGGTACATTTTGGCTTTTAATTACAATATGAAACTTACGGGTTTTTGGATAGGACTTGTTTTGGCGGCTGTTATTTTATGCTCTTTAATGGGTATATTTCTGATTATAACCCTTAAAAAACCTGAATATTCTTATTGTAAAACTAATTAACTTTACAATATGGCAATATTTTCGTTTTTGCTGTATAATTTATATATATAGGAGAAGATTTTATGCAGAGAGAAGAAAGAACTTTTATTGCAGTAAAACCTGACGGAGTTAAACGCGGGTTGGTGGGTGAAATTATCAAAAGATTTGAGAATAAGGGCTATAAACTTATTGCTTTAAAGATGATTGACGTTACTCCCGAAATGGCTGAAAAACATTACGGTGAACACAAGGGCAAGCCTTTTTATGACCGTTTGATAAGATATATCCAAAGCGGGCCGATAGTTGCAATGGTTTGGAAAGGCTTTGATGCAATAGCAGGTTCAAGACAGCTGATGGGTTCAACAAAACCGCTTGAGGCTCAAGTCGGAACAATAAGAGCGGATTATGCGTTGATTAAAGAATACAATGTTGTTCATGGCTCGGATTCCGTTGAAAGTGCCGAACGTGAAATCGCAATATATTTTAAAGAAGATGAAATATGCGATGAATACGAAAATATGGCAGAAATCGTAATTGACGATTTGGAATAGATTTGGAAAGCAAACAGTATGAGCCAGAACTCATGTAAATCCGTCAATAATAATACTTGCACCTCAAACGCATATTTTAAATATGAACTTGTACATGAGTGTTCTCAAACAGGTGCAAGGGCGGGGATTTTGACTACTCCGCACGGAATTATTGAAACTCCGGTGTTTATGCCGGTAGGGACTAATTCCGCCGTTAAAACACTTACGTGTGACCAAATAGAGGATACGGGAGCAAGTATAATTCTTGCAAATTCCTATCATTTGTACCTTAGGGCAGGAACAAAATTGATTAAACAATTCGGCGGTATTCATGAATGGATGAATTGGCATAAACCTGTCTTGACTGATTCGGGCGGTTTTCAGGTGTTTTCTCTGGGGCATTTGAATAAAATAAGTGAGGACGGAGTTGAATTTCGTGACCCTAAAGACGGAAAAAAACATTTTATAAGCCCAGAGATATCAATGGAAATTCAGCAGGACATAGGGGCTGATATTATCATGGCGTTTGATGAGTGTGCTCCTTATCCTTGTGATTACGACACGGCAAAAAAGGCTATGGAAAGGACACATCGCTGGCTGGAAAGATGTTTTGCCGCCAAAACAAATCCGCGTCAGGCACTATTCCCGATAGTTCAGGGGGCATTTTATGATGATTTGAGAAAAGAAAGTGCTTCGGTTATTTCGTCTTATGATGCCGCAGGATACGCTATAGGCGGTGTAAGTGTCGGTGAACCGCAGGATATTAAAAATCATTTTGTGGAATTAACCGCACCTTTGCTGCCGAAATATAAACCGCGTTACCTTATGGGGGTCGGTACTCCAGAAGATTTATTGGACGGTATTAAACGCGGAATAGATATGTTTGATTGCGTTTTGCCTACAAGAAATGCAAGACATGGTTCATTTTTTACTTATGAAGGTAAAAATAACATTAAAAAACAATTATTTTATGATGACAAAAGCCCGCTTGTTGAAGGGTGCAACTGTTATGCCTGCAAAAATCATTCAAGGGCTTATATTAGGCATTTATGGCGATGCGGTGAAAGTACTGCCGCTACACTGTTGTCCGTTCATAACATTAAATTCCTTATTGATTTCGCCAAAATGGCAAGACAGGCTGTTTTAAATGACTCTTTCGGCGACTTTTACAACGAGTATTACAAGAAATTAGTCTGAATAAAATTTTAAAAATAATTCTTTTAAGCAGGGATAGTATCCTTGGTTAAGTAATTCATAAAAAATTTCACAAACTTCGGGGGCAATTCTTTGCACTGTGTGTTTATCCGAATATAATCCTTCAATAAGTCTGGCAAACAGTTCACATGGTTTTTGATAATATTTTTTGAGTCTGTTTATCCTTGAAGTTATGCGTGTTTGTTTCCGCATAAGTGATTTAAGTCTGATATATGCCGCAAAGGATGCGGGCATGTCGGGAAAGTCAGTTTCGATATTATCAACGGAATATATTTTTGTTCGGGTGATAAAAAGCCCTTTTTCCATAACTTTTACCCTGTCATATTTTAATAAATACTTTGCTTTTGATTTTTTTATATATTTTTCAAAAGGCTTGAATTTTTTTGAACGCATAAATTCGGGATAATCTTTTTTTATTATGCTTACAAGTGCGTTAATGTTTTTTTTGACCTGCTTTTTATGTTCATAAAGCTTTGTACATAAAGAGTTTTCATCCGCAAAATTTGTAATTTTTATTAATTGCTCAAGCAGTTCTGGGTTATCGGATTTAAAAAGGACTTTGAGTGTTCCGCCTGTTTTATTCATATCAGGCTCAAGTTTGGAATGAACATAGTGTGCAAATTCGTGAAGCAATGTAGGTATAAGTCTTTTGTCGGGAATATTTTTGGAAATATCAATTCTGTTTTTCAGAAAAAATCCCTGATGACCTCTTGCTTTTGTTGAAGTATGAACTTCAATTCCCAGACTCCTGATATATCCGATTAAATCTTTTGCTTCCATCATTTTTTTTTTAAAATTTATACTTTAACTAAAATATTTTGTAAGGGTTGAGTATATTGTCGGGGTCGAAAGCTTTTTTAATTTTTCGCATATATTCAATAGCGTTAGGATTAACCGTCATCGACAAATAATCTCTCTTAAGAACCCCTATCCCATGCTCGCCCGAAATTGTTCCGCCTAAATCGGCAGTTAGTTTATATATTTCCGTTTTTGCGAGTTTATAATTTTGGTATTCGGTTTTGTCATTGTAATCAATCGGGATTTGCGGATGAATGCTGCCGTCGCCTACATGTCCGACAAGACAGGTTGTAAGGTTATATTTCTCGCAAATATGTTGAATTCCCGTAACCATTGCCGCAAGATTTTTACGCGGAACTATGATGTCATCTGTCGTAACGTTAGGTTTAAGCTTTGCACAGGCTCCCATTGAAGAACGTCTCGCTGTCCATATTTTTTCGTATTCTTCATCATTATGAGAAGCTTTAATATCAGATGCATTACAGGATTTCAGGATATCCGTTATAATTTTTTCCTGATAAGGCATGGAAACCTTAAATCCGTCAATTTCAATTATAAGTGCCGCTTCTTTTGATGTTAAAAGTCCTGCGGGATAAAATTTTTCGACTGTTTGAAGTGCGTTTTTGTCCATAAAATCTATTGTTGCAGGAAATATTCTTTGCTCAATTACGGCATTAACAGTTTTGACCGCTTCCGTTACGGAGTCAAAATATGCCATAAAAACTTTTTTAGCCTCGGGTTTGGGAATAAGTTTAAGCGTAGCTTCCGTAATTATTCCAAGTGTCCCTTCGGAGCCTGCAAAAAGGCTGTTGAGATTATAACCTGCCGCATTTTTAATTGTTCCGGAGCCTGTTTTAATAATTTCCCCGCTTGCATCAACAACGGTTAAATCCAGTATGTAGTCCTTTGTTGAACCGTATTTAAAAGTCTTTGCACCGCCCGATGACTGTGCTATACTTCCGCCTATTGTTGAAACCGCCATATTTGACGGGTCAGGAGGATAAAAAAGTCCTATTTTTTCAACCGCTGTCTGCAAATCTTTCAATATAACTCCGGGTTGAACAACTGCTGTCATATTCTCACGGCTTATGTTTAATATTTTATTCATTCGGGTGAAATTTAATATTATTCCGCCATGGCTGACCGTACAAGCCCCGACGACATTTGTACCGGCACCCCTGCAAATTACCGGAGTTTTATATTTATGAGCAAGTTTTAATATTTTTTGAACTTGTTCGGTTGTTTCAGGAAAAACAACGGCATCAGGAATATTTTTTATGTCGGGAATATTGGAAGAGTCCTGTGCGTATACGTAGCGTTCTTCCTCAGAGGTAAGAATTTTATCGGGAGTAATATTTTTTTTAAGTTCTGATATAAACCTGTTATTCGTCAACATAAGAAGCCAGTTTTTCTATATTTTTGCCCAGAGCTGAAATTTGTTTTTCTATTTTATCAACTTTTTTGTTTAATACATTATTATTTTTTTCGGACAGAGCGGCAAGAACTTTTTCAATTTTTAACTCAAGCCTGTCAATCCTTGATTCTTGATTTTCAAACCTTATTTGCAGTTCATCAAGCAATAATGTTTTTTCGGGCATATCATTTTTAAGTTCGTAAATCATATTTTTTACTTCATCAATTTCGGATACTCTTTCCGATATGGAAGTTAAGTTTTCGCTTGCCGAGTCTATCCATTCGCCGAGATATCCCATAACTTGATGCAAAACTTTATTTGAATTAAGCGAGGTTGTAACGATTGATTTTACGGAGTCTATTTCTTGTTCAATTCGTTGAGTTATTTCTTTGTTATCAAGGTAATCCAGTTTTTCTTCAAGTCCGCTTACCATTCCGTTAAATTTATCCAGACCGTCATTTAATGCTTTGTAAGATTCATCGGAATTCAAAAGCAATTTGTTGGTTCTTGAACTAATACTTACTATATCTTCGTTCAGCTTATCAAATTCTTCTTTCAAATCCGAAAATTCATCAGGAGTAAGCGATGATTCGATATCCTTAACTGTTACGGCAATTTTATCTATATTTTGATTTAATTTATCAATATCATCTTTAGAAGAAGTGTTGGAAATCTCATTGAGAGCCAAACGGAGTTTTGCAATATCGGATTCCACATCCTGAAGCGTATATGAGTAATCAGAGTCATTCGAATTGCTTGTTATTTGTTTCAATTGTTCTCTTACGTCGTTGATATGACGATTTAATTCATCGGTCTTTTCTTCGACAAAATCCTTGATTTCTTCGGTTTCTTCAATAAAGGACATTTGTTCAAAAACCGAAACGACAGTATTTATTACCGATTCTTTTATGTCATTGGAACTCTTTTCCAAATCAAGATTTGAAAGCTTTTCAAGAATTTCGTCAAGACATTTAATCATCATTTCGTTTTTCTGTGATACTTCGAGTTTATCAAAGTAATCTTTTTGCTCGGTTATCAAATTTTTAATGTCTTTTATATCATTTTCCTGAGCCAGAACTGCTATTTTGTCGGTAAGTGTTTCTATAGTTTCCGAAAGTTCAGTGTTAAAAATTTCATCATCAGCTGTTAAAATATCAAGTTTTTGGTGAAGTGCTTCAAGTGAAGTTTGGGCTTGCTCAATATATTTGCCCTGTTCACTTTTGATATCTTTAATAAGTTTCTTGATATCACCTTCAAAATCTTTAAATAAATCCTCTTTGAGTAAATCATTTAATGAGGAAGTAAGTTGTTCAATCTCGGATTTTATGAACATTTCAATGTTAGCATTTTTGTTGGATTGTTCAACCAGAAAAGTACTTAATTTACCGTTGATTTCATTATTGATTTCCGTAATTGACGAAAGTATTTCCTGATTATTCGCCGAAGAATCAATATGAGATTTTAAATTTTCAACAAAATTATTTATTTTTTCTTCAACAGATTTTCTTATATCAGCCGCAAAAAGTGCAAGAGAGTCATTAACTGTTCTGTTTATGCCGGAAAGCTGCTTTGATATCCTGTCAATTTCCAATCTCCAATCGGAAATGAAACTGTTTGTATTATTACTGTTTTCTTCAACATTTTTATTTACGTTTTCAACTGCAAGTTTTAATAACTCAATATTTTCGGCATTTTGTTCGTGTAAAAAGCTTTCTATTTCCGTTATTTTGTTGAGAGTATCCTTATAAGCATCTTCAAGCTTGTATAAAGATGCGTTGTTATCTTCCAAGCCGTTTATTACATTATCTTCAATACTTTTATAAGAAAGTTCTATTTGTGCTTTAACGTCATCAAGAATTCCCGAAAATTCATTATTCAAAAAGCTTTCTATTCCTGATTTTACGGGCTCAAATGATTTTATAATATTTTCCGCACCGTCATTAAGCGTATTGCAAATATCGGTATTTATAAGATTAATTTCCTGTTTCAATGAAGATAAGTTTTCGCTGATATTCGATGAATCGGGTGAGGAAATATTTTTCAATTCTCCCATAACGGTATCAATTTTTGAAAATTTATCGTCAATAACTGATATTGCTTTTTCAAAATATGAATTGAAATTTTCATTATTTGATGAGTTAATTTCCGTAATACTGTTAACTATATTTTCAATTTCAAGATTTATATAAGAAGTTAACTGTTTTAATTGTTCGTTACTGCTGTCGGAATTTGCTTTTAATATTTCGGATAAATTTTCCAATTCGGATTTGATATCGTTAAATTCGTCCAGAGAATTTGCGATACTTATATTTTTTTCATCCGTAAGTTTTTCCGTTTTATTTATGTATTCCGAAATTTTGCTTTGCAAAACAGACAATTTTTCATCGTATTCATTCGCACAACTCGTTAAAACCGCTTCAATATTTGCCAATTTTTCGGGAATTTTATCATCGGCATGAGCGGATACATTTTTTATGCCTTCAATATAGTCTTTTAAACTTTCATCAATTTCTTTTATATAACTTTTAAAATCTTCGGATTTTTCACTTATTGAATTTTCGATATTTTGTATATTTTCGTTAAAATTGTTCTGAAATCCGACTAAAAGATTAGTATTATCAATGAGAATACCTTCTCTTACGTTATTGAGATTTTCGGAACTTGTATCTATTTTTTCAATTATTTTCGTAACATTATCCTGAGCGGTGTTTACAAACTCGGATTTAAGTTTTTCCAATGAACTTATAAGATTGTCAAAAGAGACTCTGAATGTATCAAAACCGGACGATATATTGTATGTATTAGAATCGTTTTTCTCCGTTATATCTTTTTTGATAGCTTCTAAGTCGCTTACTATTACGGATATTGCATCTTTTATACTGTCAAAGTTTAAATTAACCTGTTTATTAAATTTTTGTTCCAATTCATTTAATGCGTTGCTAAGATATGACGAAATGTTTGTCAGCATATCGATGGACTCTCTTGAAACATTACCGTTTAAGAATTTTATTGTTCCCGCAATCTTATCGATATTTTGTTTAATTTCGTCAACGGATTTTTGTCTTTCGGAATTTGTATTTTCAAAGCATTTTTGAAACCGTTCGGATAAAAGTAGTAATTCTTGTGACAAATTCTCATAGTTCATCTTAGAATTATTTTCAAAAGTATCCTTTAAATCACCTATACTTAAGGCTATATTTTCAAACCCTGTCGAGTAATCCAATGTATCAATTTTTGATAAAATATTTTCTGTTTTTTGCTTTATATCATCAAAATTAAAGTTAACTATTGAAGTACGGTCGTCAAATTTTTGAAGAAATTCATTGAAGGTTGACTTTAACTCTTTGTAATCATCCTTGCTAAAAAGGGTATTAATCATGTCAGCCAGTTCTTCATTTTTTTGGTCGGAAATTTTTAATGATGCGAATATTGAATTGGTTGCCATGTATATATTTTCGAGTTCACGCTTAATTATATCGTTTTGCTCGGTTGTGTCCATCATCATTAAATTCTTAATGATATTTTGCAAATTAACATTTATATCAATTAATGTGGCTTCAAAACCGTGATTAAGTTCATCAAGTGCGGTAAGTTTTTCATTTATTTTAGTATCACTGTCGCTTAATGAGGTATTAAGATTTTGTCCGGTTTGCTCAACGGTGTCTTTCAGGCTTAAGAACTTTTCTTCGATAAGATTTTTATAATCGTTGTTATAAGCGTTTATAAGCCCGTTAAGTTCGGTAATATTTGATGAAATTTCCTGAATTAAAGTTATTTTTTCTTCGTGGCTCGTTTGATTTCTGTTTATTAAATCTTCATTTTGTTTTGCCAGGGCGTCAGACAATTCGGACAGTAATCCTTTGATTTTTTCATAATTGCCCGAAGCGGTTTCGCTGAATTTTTCATCCAGACTGTCGACTTTAAAAGAAACTTCGTCAATATTTAACAGAATATCACCTGAGCTGTCGGAATCGGCAATATTTTTTATATCGGAACGTACATCTGAAATAACGGAAGATAAATTTGTATTCAGGGCTTCTATTTGCTCTTTTAATTCTTCATTTTTTTCGGCTAAATTAAGTGATAAAATTGCCGATGTTTTTTCTTGCAATTCGGAAATTACATTTTCGAAAGATGTGTTTACGAGTGAATTTAATTCAAGAATATTTGTCTTTACGGCGGAAATATTTTCAACAATTTCATTTTTATCGGTCTTGTCATTTTTAAGTATTTCAAGCCTGTCGTCGATTTTTTCAATTATTTCTTTTTGAGAGAGTACTTTTTCAAAATATTCGTTAATTGAATTTTTCAGTTCATCCGTAAGTTCTCTAACCTGTGTAATTTTAGCGTTTTCGGTCAGATTTTGTGCAATTTGTGCAAAAGACTTTTCAATGCCGTTAAAAACGGAAATTGTATAATTATGTTTGTCTTCCACGGCTTTTTTTAATTCGGCAAGATAAACCTGTATAAATTCCGTGTTTGTATTATCTTCGCTAATCAAATCAAGCTTATTGTTTATGGATGAAAACGATTTATCCAGAATTTTAGTGTTATTTTCGGTGTTATCTTTTATTGTTTTAAGTATTTCAGATATATCATTGATAGTCTGTGCCATTTTCCCGCTTTCCTTAAAAATATCCCTCTTGTTCTATATTAACAGAACAATAACTGTTTTAGCAAAAATATTAACATTTATATTACAATTTTGTAAAGAAGATATTTGAAATATCATATTAAGTATTATAATGTAAATGTGGTCATGGGGAAAGAGGTGGCAATGAGTCATATTGTTATAGATGAAAACAGGTGCAAAGCATGTTATTTATGCATATCCGAATGCCCTAAAGAACTTATACACAAAAGCAGCAAGATGAACAGTGTCGGAGCACATTCGGTTGAATTTTCAGACCCCGATAGTAAGTGTCTGGGATGTGCAATGTGTGCTGCAAGATGCCCTGATATGGCTATTACTGCCGTTTATAGAAATTGATAAATTGAGGAAATATGACGGAAACACTTATAAATAAAAAAGTTTTAACCAAAGGAAATTATGCAATAGCACAGGCGGCGATAAATGCAGGCGTGGAGTGTTATTTCGGTTATCCGATTACCCCGCAGAGTGAAATAGGCGAATTTATGAGCGGAAAAATGCAGGAATTGCACAGAGCTTATGTTTCTGCCGAAAGTGAACTTGCCGCCATAAACATGGTAATCGGTGCATGTTCAACGGGTGCAAAGGCTATGACTTCATCCTCATCTTGTGCTGTAGCTCTTATGCAGGAAGCACTTTCTTACGCATCAGCCGATGAACTGCCTGTGGTTCTTGTCAGTGTTATGCGTGCGGGGCCGGGGCTGGGTAACATCTACCCCTCACAGGGAGATTATTTTCAGGCAACCAAAGGCGGCGGTGACGGCGATTATAAACTTATTGTCCTTGCACCTTCAACCGTTCAGGAATGTGCTGACTTGACTTACAAAGCTTTTTATCTCGCTCATAAATATCGTACTCCTACCGTACTTCTGGCAGACGGCTTGTTGGGGCAAATGATGGAGCCTGTTGAATATAAAACTTATCCGTATCCCGAGATTGACAATTCCGACTGGGCTTTGACGGGTGCAAAAGGCAGAAACGGCAGAATTATTCGTTCTTATGCTCCTGTTGAACAAGACAGATGTGAATTTTTGGAAAGACTTTATGCCAAATACAGGCTTATTGAGGAAAATGAAACCGAATGGGAAGAAAAAGATACCGATGATGCGGAAGTTTTGCTTGTAAGTTTTGGAAGCTGTGCAAGAAACGTAAAAATCGCGGCAAAAATTTGCAGAGAAAAAGGTATTAAAGCCGGTGTACTCAGACCGATAACATTGTATCCTTTCCCGACTGCACGTATATTTGAATTGTCGCAAAAAGTTAAAAAAGTTATTACGGTTGAAGTTAACATGGGGCAAATGGTTAACGATGTAAAACTCGCCGTAAACGGAAATGTTCCGGTTGAGCTTATCCGTAAGCCTGTCGGTATTCCGCCGGCACCTGATGAAATAGCAGAACAAATTGAAGGATTAATGTAATGTCTGTACAAGTTTTTAAAATACCTGAATCTATAAGAGAAAATGCAAAATTTTCGTTTTGTCCGGGCTGTGACCATGGCATTGCGGTCAGGCTTGTGGCTGAACTTCTCGATGAAATGAATTTAAGAGAAAAAACTGTTTTGGCTGCTTCCATAGGGTGTTCCGTTACCATTTATGATTTTTTGAATGTTGATTCAATAGAAGCACCCCATGGCAGAGCTCTTGCAGAGGCAACCGGAGTAAAAAGAGCACGTCCCGATAAATTTGTTTTCACATATCAGGGAGACGGGGATTTTGCTTCAATAGGACTTGCTGAAAGCATGCATGCGGCATTAAGGGGTGAAAATATTACCGCAATATGTATTAATAATACGACTTACGGCATGACGGGCGGTCAACTCGGACCGACTACTTTGCTGGGACAAAAGACAACGACCTCACCGACAGGAAGAAATGTTGAATATTACGGATATCCAATAAAAATTGCGGAACACATGGCTCTTTGTGACGGAACCGCATTTTCGGCAAGAGTTTCGCTTGATACGGTTGCAAACATCAGAAAGGCAAAATCGGCGTTGAAAAAAGCTTTTGAAGTTCAACTAAAAGGCTTGGGACTGGGGTTTGTTGAAATTTTATCCACATGCCCCACAAACTGGAAAATGTCTCCCCAAAAGGCTCATGAGCGGGTTAGAGATGAAATGATGCCGATATTTAAACTGGGCATATATAAGGATGTTACGCAAGGAATTGAATATCAGGCGGTTTCGGCGGAATAAAATAATTATCCGCAAAGCATGAATAATACAGAGGACAAAACGTATGGAAAAATCATTTTTAATAGCAGGATTTGGCGGTCAGGGAGTACTTTTGGCAGGTGAAGTGCTTGCCAACGCATTTATGCTTGCGGGTAAGAATGTAACATGGTATCCTTCTTACGGTGCCGAAATGAGAGGAGGTACGGTTAACTGTTCCGTAAAGATGTCCGACGAAGATATAGGCAGTGTCAGGGATTTAACTTCCGATTATATTATTGCTCTTAATCAGGCATCTATTGACAGATTTTTACCGTCTGTTGCCAAAGGCGGAACTATTATCGTGAATACTTCTCTTGCGGATAAAAATAAGATAAGAGATGATATAAATTACGTTTTTGCACCTGTTACTCAAATGGCTGATGAAAAATTAGATAATACAAAAATGGCAAATATCATTTCTTTAGGAATTCTTGCAAGAGTTTGCGGAATTGGCGATGTTAAAATTCTTGAGGAAGCTTTAAACAGAGTAATTCCCCCGCACAGAAAAAATCTTTTGCCGTTAAATATTCAGGCTTTAAAAATAGGCTTTGAATATGATTTATTGCATGTGTAACTTTAAATCAACCAAAAAGCCGATTTAATATTTTGAAATTAATATTATCCTGAATGTAACTTCAGGCATGAAATTGAAGATGCCCCAAATATAAAAAGAGGTCTTTATAAGGTGGAAAAAGAACTTAAACAGTTAATCAAAGATAAAGAAATTCAACTTTCAAAATTAAAAACACATGCGGACAAAAGTTCGGTTTGTTCGGACTTGTATAATAAAATAGTTTTGGAAAAAGCTATTTTGAATAAAAAACTTAAAGATTGCAGACGCAATGTTTTTGCGGAATTTTTAAGGAATTTAATCCCCGGTAAAAAAACATTAATTTGTGATTATTTCAAGACAAAATAATTTAATTATATTAAAGAATTTCATATAATTCCGAAGCTTGTTGAACACTGACGTTTCCCGTAGGGATTTTAACAACTTTGACTTCAAGTATTCTGTTGGCATATTCTATTGCGATTATGTCACCTTCTTTAAGTTGTTTGGCAGGTTTAGCAGGATTTCCGTTCACCGACACTCTGCCCGTTTCGGAAACTTCATTGGCAACGGTTCTTCTTTTTATCAGTCTTGATACTTTTAAAAATTTGTCGAGTCGCATATCAGCCTTTTTATAAAATTATGTATCTGTTATGTTATAATTTTACCATACGGATAAGTTTTATGTTATATTTATCAATGTAAATTATTTAAAGGATTTATGATGAATAGAAAATTTATAATATTATCATTTATTTCAATTATATTTTGTTTTATATTTCAAGGTATTGCCTGTGCAAGGGTCATCAAATTTATACAGGTTACCGATGTTCATTATAACAATGAGCCGTACAGAAAAGAAATTTTAACCAAGACGGTAAAAGACATAAATAAACAAAAAGGGATTTCTTTCGTAATTTTTACGGGTGATAATGTGGATTCGCCAAAGGAAGAACATTTGGAAGAATTTGTGAAAATCGTTAATCATATTGATGTCCCTTATTATTTAGTAATAGGAAATCATGATGTTTTTAAGAGTAACGGGTTATCAAAACAGCGTTATATAGAAGTAATAAAAGAAAATAACTTTTTTTATAAGCCTAAAAAAGCAAATTATGTTATAAAAAAAGGCGGATTTGTATTTATTATAGCCGACGGAGCAAAAGAGGTTATTCCGGGTGCCGTCGGGTATTACAGGGAAGATACTTTGGATTGGGTGGAAAAACAACTTAAAAAATATAAAAACAGACCCGCTGTAATTGTTCAGCATTTTCCTCTGGTTGAGCCGAAAAAATTAAAATCGCATGAAACTTATAAAAAAGACGAATATCTAACGAGATTAGACAAATATAACAATGTAATAGCCGTTGTTTCGGGGCATTTTCATACAAACGGCGAAAATATGCGAAACGGGGTTTATCATATATCATCCCCTTCACTGATGGTGCCGCCTAACGAATATAAAATCATTGAAATATCTACGTCAAAAAAGTTCTCCCCCATTATCTATACCGAACTTAAACAGGTTAGCCCCGAAGATAATTGATTAGTATTGCATTTTTTTGGTAATAATATTATAATGAATTTCAAGACAGATAAATAAAGGAATAAATAACTAAATGGATGAGACGGGTTCTACGATATTTAATTTGTTTGTAATAGCATTTTTGTTATTTTCAAACGGATTTTTTGTTGCTTCGGAATTTGCAATGGTAAAGGTAAGAAAAACCCGTATCGAACAACTTGTTAACGAGGGCAATTATGACGCTAAAATTGCACTTGAGGCTATAAAGGATTTGGATAAATTCATAGCCGCCGTTCAATTGGGTGTAACAATTTCAAGTATAGGTCTCGGCTGGGTAGGGGAAGCTACACTTGCAACGATTATTGAACCGATTTTCGGATTTATTCCGGGTGCGGGGGCTGCAATTGCAACACATACTGTTTCCGTATCGGTTGCATTTGCTCTTATTACATTTATGCATGTTGTCATCGGTGAACTTATTCCCAAGTCTATTGCTCTGGAATTTACGGAAAAAACAGCACTTATTGTTGCCCGTCCCATGCAGGCAATAACTTTTATTTTTAATCCTTTTATCTGGCTGTTGAACGGTTTTGGAAATTTAGTTTTGAAGATATTTAATATACCGCATTCACACAAGGGTTCTCTTGTGCATTCGACGGAAGAACTTGACATGTTGGTTAATGCCAGTTACAACGGCGGTGTTTTAAACGAAACGGAGAAAGAAATGCTCCATAACGTATTTAAGTTCTCCGATTTAACGGCAAAGCAAGTAATGATACCGCGAACGGATATGGTTTGTATACCTATTGATATGCCTCTTGAAGAACTGAATAAACTCGCCGCGGAAAGCCAGTATACACGTTATCCCGTTTATGAAGAAGATATTGACCATATTACAGGTCTGGTTCATGTAAAAGATTTGTATTCACTCTCTTTGAAGGATGAAGTTTGTCCTATCGCTAAAATTCAGCGTGAAATTTTAATGGTTCCCGAAACAATAACAATGGATAATTTGGTTTTGGAGCTTAAAAAAAGAAAGAGCCAGATGGCAATAGTAGTGGACGAATTTGGCGGAACTTCCGGACTTTTAACGCTTGAGGACGTTATTGAGGAAATTTTCGGTGATGTTCAGGATGAATTTGATGAGGAAGAAGAAGAAGTTTGCGAAATCAAAGAAATAGAGCCTGACAGATATATCGCAAATTCAATGATGCGTCTTGATGAATTTGCCGAGTTTTTCAATATAGACGAAAAGCAGATAGACGATGAAGATATTGACACCATAGGCGGGTTGGTTGTAAAAATTCTCGGGCGTCTGGCAGAAGTTAACGACACCGTGAAACTGAATAATTTAACTTTTGTTGTTAAAGAAGTTGACGGTGCAAGAATTACCAAGCTTGAAATTATTCGGGAAACTCAGGAATCCGTTTCCGGCGAAGCCGAAAATAAATAAATTTCGACTTTATACATCTAAAACTTTAGCATTATCAAATTATTTCGTCTTTTTATATGATGTGGCAAAAATTATATCATATAGAATAATAATGTAGGATTTAAGGTTTGGGCAGATAATGGGTCAAGGTTTTGATTTTACATCATATAATAATATAAAAAGACTCCCCGAGGACGAATTGATATCGCTCTGGCAGACTTATTTCAGCAACAAGAATGACAAAACCGTTCGTGATACTTTGATTATTCAGTATATATATTTAATCAGATACGTTGTCGGACGTGTCAGGGTAACTTTGCCGAGTACGATTTCCGTAGAAGATATTGCAGGATACGGTGTGGAAGGTCTTATAGATGCAATAGAAAAATATTCACCCCAAAGAAATACAAGATTTGAAACCTATGCACTGATTAGAATAAGAGGTGCAATATTGGATAAAATTCGTTCGGAAGATTTTTTGCCCCGTAGTGTAAGAAAAAAAATTAAGGACATAAAGTCTGCACAGGAATACCTTAAACAAGAACTCGGAAGAACTCCTACAACGGCTGAATTGTCACAATATCTCGATATGGAGCCGGAAAAAATTAACCAGATACTTGCAGAGGATACCACGATTACTTCTATTTACGAGAAGAAGGCTGCAAATGAGGAAAGCATAGAAATTATTGATACAATTCAAGATACAAACAAGCTAAATCCTCAAGAGCAAATGGAGGAAAATAATGTTAAACAGGAATTGGAGAGTGCTTTGAAAAGATTACCAGAAAGAGAACGCGTCATAATGGTTTTGTATTATCAGGAAAATATGACTCTTAAGGAAATAGGAGAAACTCTGGGAATGTCTGAATCAAGAGTTTGTCAGCTTCATGCTCAGTCGATAATGAAACTTAAAAATATTCTCAGCGAAAAAAGGACATCCCGCATGCGTCAAAGCATTGTTGCCTAGCATATCGGTAAAAAATTAATATGATATTTTTCCTTCCAACAAAACTTTAGCGGCACAGTCATGATCCGCAAAATTACTTTTACTTCCGGAATTACAGCTCTCTGACTTATTATAGGTACCTGAAGGCACTAACGCTCCTTTATCCGGGTCAATAAAAAATAAAAATACATCCTTACCTAAAGTATTGGGTTTTTTATCCCCGTTAACATCTACATAAAAGAAAGGATTTGTTTTCTTCATTAAACTCTCTACCCAGATACCCGATCCTGTATAACTCCACTCATCAAATGACAAATTCATACCGTCCACCAATCTTACCGCACAGTGGTTATTTCCCATACGACCTTTTGAAGCGGCACTTGCAACAACACCGCTGATAGTTTTAGTTGCATCTTCACTCCAGCAACCTGTTACCGTTGTACCGCACCCGCAGTCTTTAGCTATTTTCAGATACGGTTTATATAAATCAAACAATACTTTTGAATTTTCAAAATTGCCGTCTATTAGAGTCCATTCCGAAGATGGATGTTCTATTTGAACCATTGCATTTGCCTGTGAAAGAACGGAATATGCTTTTTTTAATGCCGTTACCAAATGTCTGTTTTGAATTTTATTCATCAATGACGGCATGGTCATTGCCGCCACAACGCCGATTATTCCGAGGGTGATTAAAACCTCCGATAATGTAAAAGCGTATTTACGTGAAAGGTGAGAAGTGAAAAGTGAAAAGTTCTTATCGGGTGTTAAAGCACCAAAATGAACACACTTAACGCCGTCTGTCCTAATTTTAGAATGGAATAAATCCGCATTTATTTTTGTTAACTTAAATTCATTTTTCATAAAATATTCTCCTTAAACATGCTCTACATGCTGATTATAGCAAAAAATATCCAAAATAGCAATACTTTTGCTAAAATTATTTGCTATACCTTAGTTTATGGTCAAAAAGATGAGTAAAGTTTTTCATAAGAAATTCGGTCAGCGTGTTCGTGAACTTCGCCGTGAAAGAGGAATGACACAAGAACAACTGAGTTTTGAAATAGGTGCCGACAATTCTTACATCGCAAATATTGAAAATGCTCACAGAGATATACCTTTATCAAGAATAAGAATGATAGCAAAAGCCTTAAATATTGAGCCTTATGAACTTTTAAAATTTTAGTTTTATCTTGTTCCGAAAAATTTTTACATTCCGTAATAAAACAAGGTTATGTATTTTCTTTATAAACTAATGCTATTTAATGGTAATGTTCAATTTTCGCTTTGAAAACCTGTCATATTTATTTTAATCTTGTATAATATTGAAATTTATATTATAATACCTGTGTAGAATGACTCATTTAGTGAAGGAGAGAAAATGATTAAGAGATTTTTTTTACCAAAGTCATTAATTGCAGTGTTTGCATTAATGTCAGGCTGTTTAATGCCCGCATTTGCGAGCGAAGCGGATTTGGTTGTTCCGGCAATAAAAGACACAAATCCGTCGTTTTTTAACCTGTTACTGATTGGTATTGTTATTTCGGTAATAGGACTTATATTCGGATTTATAGAGTTTGTACGAATTAAAAAACTTCCCGTAATATCCGCAATGGCAGATGTCGGAAGTACGATTTTTGAAACCTGTAAAACTTACCTTATACAGCAGGGCAAATTTTTGTTTGTGTTGGAAGTTTTAATCGGTTTATGTATAGCGTTTTATTTCGGTTACTTGCAGCACATGGGCATAAGTGAAGTTTTGACAATACTTGGCTGGTCGGTAATCGGTATTTTAGGTTCTTATGCCGTTGCTTGGTTCGGAATAAGAATGAATACACTTGCAAATTCCAGAACGGCATTTGCTTCTTTAAAAGGTAATCCTCTCAATATAATGAATATACCTTTGAAAGCGGGAATGTCTATAGGGGTTTGCCTTGTATCCGTAGAACTTATATTAATGTTAACCATATTGTTATTTGTCCCGGGTCATCTTGCGGGTGCATGCTTTATCGGATTTGCGATAGGTGAAAGCCTTGGTGCATCGGCATTACGTGTTGCGGGCGGTATTTTTACAAAAATTGCGGATATCGGCTCGGATTTAATGAAAATTCAATTCGGTATTAAAGAAGATGACCCGCGTAACCCCGGTGTAATTGCCGACTGTACAGGTGATAATGCAGGCGATTCGATAGGGCCTACGGCTGACGGTTTTGAAACTTACGGCGTAACGGGTGTAGCATTGGTTTCGTTCATTTTACTTGCGGTTGTGGGTGAAGCTAATCAGGTTCAATTATTGACCTGGATATTTGTTATGAGATTTTTAATGATAGTTACCTCGGTTGTTTCCTACTGGATAAACTGTATTGCAGACAGAATTTATGCGGCTAAAACCGAAAAATTTGATTTTGAAAAACCTTTGACAAATCTCGTATGGTTAACTTCAATATTATCCATAATTATGACATTTGGTGTAAGCCGTTGGCTGTTGTCTGATTTAGGCGGCAACTTGTGGCTTGTTTTATCTGCAATAATTTCTTGCGGAACACTGGGTGCGGCACTTATTCCCGAATTTACCAAAATATTTACTTCTCCTAAGGCAAGACATACGGAAGAAGTTGTTACGGCTTCAAAAGAAGGCGGTTCTTCACTTACTATACTTTCAGGTATAGTCGCGGGCAATTTCAGTGCGTTTTGGATAGGTATGGTAATTGTTTTACTTATGGGTTTGGCATATACCGCATCAAATTATATCCCGGATACTTTGATGATTTATCCGTCGGTATTTGCATTCGGGCTTGTTGCATTCGGATTTTTGGGAATGGGACCTGTTACTATTGCCGTTGATTCTTACGGGCCGGTTACGGATAACGCTCAGTCAGTTTACGAACTTTCTTTGATAGAAGAAATTCCTGATGTTAAGGCTCAAATTGAGAAAGAATTCGGTTTTACTCCGAATTTTGATAATGCTAAACAGTATTTGGAAGAAAATGACGGTGCGGGAAATACATTCAAAGCCACTTCAAAACCCGTTCTTATCGGTACTGCCGTCGTCGGTGCAACAACAATGATTTTCTCACTTATTCTTGTTATAAAATCGACACTCGGCATTGACCCCGAAATGATATTAAATGTGTTAAATCCGTATACGCTTTTGGGATTTTTAACAGGTGGTGCGGTAATTTACTGGTTTTCGGGTGCTTCGATGCAGGCTGTTACAACGGGTGCTTACCGTGCTACGGAATACATTAAAGACAATATTAAACTTGATGATGCAAATTCAAAAAGTGCAAATGTCGCTAATTCAAAAGAAGTTGTAAAAATTTGTACGCAGTATGCTCAAAAAGGTATGATAAATATCTTTATAGCATTATTTGCGTTTGCATTGGCACTGGCATGTTTATCGGCACCGAGATGTTTAACTTCTGCACCTGTTGCGTTTTTCGTAAGTTATCTTATTGCAATTGCGGTATTCGGGCTGTTTCAAGCGGTATTTATGGCAAATGCAGGCGGATGCTGGGATAATGCAAAAAAAATTGTCGAAGTTGATTTGAAAGAAAAAGGTACTCCGCTGCATGAGGCTACGGTAGTCGGTGATACTGTCGGCGACCCGTTTAAAGATACATCTTCGGTTGCAATGAATCCGATTATTAAATTCACGACATTGTTCGGACTGCTTGCGATGGAAATTGCACTTTCCGAGTCTTTCAGGTGTATCGCACCGTCTATCGGTTGGATATTACTTCTTATAGCGTTGATATTCGTTATACGTTCGTTTTATTCAATGCGAATACCCGTTAAAAAATAATGAAACGATATGTAGGCACTCATAATGAGTGCCTGTTAATTTATGTAAAGGATTATGAGAAATATTTAAAGTTTTTTTTATAATTTGTCGATATATAATCCTGTAGAAGATATAAGGAGAATAATATGACAATATCGGTTGGCAATTCATTTAACGGTAATTACGAAAATAGCTCCGATGCTTCGCCTGAAAACAATGTTTCTAAGAAAACGGCAAAGATAAATTGTATGGAAGAATATATGCGGAGGGTTAAAGGCAAAGCCGGTGACAATGCTAAGAAAGTATGTCCGGATAATAATCCTTCTGCTAAATGCCCTCCTAATAAGGGATTTATGAATAGTGTGAAAACAAAAACCGAAGCAATGAAATTGAATAAAAAAGAAAATTAATTGATGTTTTAATAAGCACTAAACAAATTAACTCCTGAACCATGTTCAGGGTGACAAGCTAAAATAGTTTGTTAACAAGTATTTTAACTGCTTGCTTAGTACACTTTTTCTGTCAAATTGATATTAGTTTGTTAAAACCAGTTACATGAGTCTGCTTTACATAAAACGGCTTCAAGATTTGCCATTACGTCCTCTTTTGTCATCTCATACGTAACGGGTGTAATGGAAATTTTATTATTTTTAACGGCAGCGATGTCGGTGTTTGAGTCCTCGGCTTCGGTAATCAATTCACCTGCCATCCAATAGTATATTTTACCTCTCGGGTCTACTCTTTTTTCGTAACTGTCAGTAAACATTTTTCTGCCGAGTTCGGTTATCGCAATTCCTGCAATATCATCTTCATCAAGTGCCGGAACATTGATATTTAAAATGCTTTTTTTAGGGAAATTAAACTCTTTTAATTTTGGCAAAAGCAAGTTAACGAATTTAGCCGAATATTTAAAGCTTTCATATTCATAATGCATACTTGCAAGCGACATGGCAATACTGGGGACTCCAAGCATAGCACCTTCCATGGCACAGCTTACCGTTCCCGAATAAAGTATGTCTGCACCGAGGTTAGGACCGTGGTTAATCCCTGATATAACCAAATCAGGCTGTTCCTCAGGTGACAAAATAGCATTAATCCCTATTTTTACGCAGTCTCCGGGAGTTCCCGTAGTAACCCATGCTCTTTTTACGCCATGGTATGCTTCAACTTCTTCTACTCTTAAAGGTGTATGCAGCGTGAGTGAATGTCCTGCCGCACTTCTTTCTCTGTCGGGTGCTATTACGTATACATCATGTTCTTGTGCAAGCGTTTCGGTAAGACATCTGATACCATTTGCAGCTATTCCGTCATCGTTGGAAACTAAAATCTTCATAATTCTCCTTTATTAATTCAAAAAATAAGGGTATTTCTAAGTACATTATACACATAATATGGCTATTTTTACATGAAAGATTGTGAAGTTTTGTAAAAAATAAAAATTTTCAATAAAAAATATAGCAATAATATATACAAAAAATTTTTTATATACATGAACACGAGGAAAGCTTAAAACGAGGAATCAAAAAAGCGTTTTTAAGCACACACTACACTTCACACTTTTACGAGGAATTATAAAAAGAATTCCGACCCTATCCATTCAGGATAGGTTTTTTTTTGATTTATTTTCTTGACAAAACTTAAAGAAAATGTTAGAATTCGTCTGTAAATGGGAATAATAGAGTTAAGAGGTCATTAAATGGCAGATACAGAGATTAAAAACGGACAAGTGGGGGGGGGGTAAACCGCTCATACCAAAGGTTTTGGCGATTTTTTAATTTTTTATTAAGCCCCGAAAGATTGGATTCTCGTTCTGTCATCCTGAAAAACCATGTCATCCTGAACCATGATGTCATGCTGAACTCGTTTCAGCATCTTATTTCGTGGCATTGGTTCAGTATTTTATATATAAGACCCTGAAACTAGTTCAGGGTGACATGGTGGTGTTTAGCATGACATGAAGGTATTTGAATGACAAATAAAAAAGTAACAAACAGTAATAAATAAAAAAAGAAAGGAACAAAAAATGAAAGAAGAAATTAAAAACTTGAAGATTTTGGAAAAGTTGGTAAGACCTGAAAAAGCTAAGATGCTGAACCAAGTTCAGCATGACAAATCAGCCTTTACTCTCGCTGAGGTGTTAATAACCCTTGGGATAATCGGCGTTGTAGCGGCAATGACTATTCCGTCGCTTGTTCAGCATTATAAAAAACAGGTTGTAGAAACTAAATTACAGAAAGTATATTCTGTTATGAATCAGGCGATTGCTCAATCAGAACTTGTAAATGGTGAAAAAGAAACTTGGCAGGGCGGATTAACACCAATGGAATTTTACGAACAATATTACAAGGGTTTTGTAAAAGTAGCAAAAGTTGAGCAAGTTGGTTCAGATGCATTAATGTATTTTGCAGACGGCAGTTTGCTAAGAATATCAACTAACGGTCGTGATTACGTGTTTTATATAAACAGTAAAAGTTTCATAGGTGATAAAACTACGGACAATAATAATAAGTCAATGGGTCGTGACGTGTTTTCATTCAGATTTGCACCGTACTATAATGAACCTAATAACAAAATTTTTGAACCCGATAAAATAAATTGGGACGGAACAGAATCGGATTTATTTAATAATAGTAGTTACGGGTGTGCAAATAGTAAGAGCAAACATTATTGTACAGCTATCATTCAGCTTAACGGGTGGAAGATACCTGATGATTACCCGATAAAGTTTTGACAAAAATCTGCAAAGAGGAAAACGGGCTTTGCCCGCCTGATGATTACCCGATAAAGTTTTGACAAAAATCTGCAAAGAGGAAAACGGGCTTTGCCCGCCTGATGATTACCCGATAAAGTTCTGACAAAAATCTGCAGAGAGGGAAACGGGCTATGCCCGTTTGACGATTATTCGATAAAGTTTAAACGATTATTGATTATTTAAAGTTGCTTTTAGTCTTGCCATTGCCCGTGCTATTGCGGCTTCGGCACGTTTGGCATCAATATTTGCATTTTTTTCGTCAAGTCTTGCTTTTGCACGTGCGAGTGCTTCTTTAGCACGGGCAACGTCAATTTCATCACCGCGTTCGGCTGTTGTGGTTAAAATAATGGCTTCTTCATTCTTAAATTGAAAAACCCCGCCCATAGTCGTAAAGAATATTTCTTCGCCGCCTTTAACAACTTTTGTAACACCAATATCAAGGGCTGTCATAATAGGCACGTGACCTGATAATACACCGAATTCCCCGTCAACACTGCGAGTGTATACGGCATCTATATCTTCGTCAAAAACCACTTTTTCGTGTGTAATTATTTTTAAATGCATTAAAACCTCATATTATTAATTCAAAGACTTAGCTTTTTCAACGGCTTCTTCTATTGTACCTACCATGTAAAAAGCCTGTTCGGGAAGGTCATCGTGCTTGCCTTCAACAATTTCTTTAAATCCTTTTACGGTATCTTCAAGTTTTACGTATTTCCCTTTAGAACCCGTAAATTGTTCACCTACAAAGAAAGGTTGTGACAAAAATCTTTGAATTTTTCTTGCACGATTAACGGTTTCTTTGTCTTCTTCCGAGAGTTCATCCATACCCAGAATAGCGATGATGTCTTGTAAATCTTTGTATTTTTGTAAAATTTCAAGCACTTTTCTTGTGGTATTGTAATGTTCTTCTCCGATAATATTCGGGTCAAGAGCTCTGGAAGTTGATTCCAGAGGGTCAACGGCGGGATAAATCCCGAGTGACGCTATTTGTCTTGAAAGCACCGTAGAAGCATCCAAATGTGAAAATGTAGTAGCGGGTGCGGGGTCGGTAAGGTCGTCCGCAGGAACATATATTGCCTGAACGGAGGTTATCGAACCGTCTTTTGTAGAGGTAATTCTTTCCTGTAATTCACCCATTTCATTTGCCAGAGTAGGTTGATAGCCAACCGCGGAGGGCATACGTCCAAGCAATGCGGAAACTTCCGAGCCAGCTTGAGTAAATCTGAAAATATTATCAATAAACAAAAGTACATCCTGTTTTGAAAAATCTCTAAAATATTCCGCTGCCGTAAGTGCCGAAAGCCCTACTCTCATTCTTGCTCCGGGCGGTTCGTTCATTTGACCGTAAATTAAAGCTACTTTGTCAATAACTCCGCTTTCTTTAAATTCGTTCCACAAGTCGTTGCCTTCGCGTGTTCTTTCGCCGACACCGCCAAATACGGAAACACCATTGTGTGCCATTGCAATGTTGTGTATTAACTCTTGTATTAAAACTGTTTTACCAACGCCTGCACCGCCAAAAAGCCCTATTTTACCGCCTTTTTGGTACGGCTGTAAAAGGTCTATGGCTTTAATTCCCGTTTCAAGAATTTCTATATCCGTATTTTGTTCGGTAAGTTTAGGAGATTGTCTGTGGATAGGCAGATAATTTTCGGTTTCAATAGTTCCCATTTCGTCAACGGCTTCGCCTACCACATTTAAAATTCTTCCCAAAATCGGTTTACCCACGGGTATTTTTATGGGTTCACCCGTATTAATGACTCTCATACCACGTTTTAAACCGTCGGTAGAAGCCATAGCAACGCTTCTTACACGGTTAGAACCGAGCATTTGCTGAACTTCCGTAATTACGGAAGAACCGTTTTCATTTTCTATTCTAAGTGCCGTGTAAATTTCCGGCAAATCACCGCTTGGAAATTCAATATCAATAACCGGCCCGATAATTTTTGTTATAACTCCTTCTGTCTTATTTAATGTTTCCATTGACACTCTCCTTTTAAGTGAATTATATAACATACGAAAATTATTGTAAATAAGAAATATTGTCTTGTAAAAAAAATAATACTGTTAATATAATGCGGCGAACACTTGTCAGAAAATGAGAGTGTAGGGAAGTTATCCCCGATATATATATATAAAAAGAAAGAGGTAAAAAATGACAACGGTAGAACCAATCAGAGAATTATCGGATATCAGGAAAATAGAAAGATATCTGGCAGAAAAAAATCCGAGAGATTTACTATTATTTACTGTCGGAACAAATTGCGGATTAAGGATTTCAGACATAGTTGCGTTAAATATAGGTGATGTTAAAAATAAAACGCATATACAAATTAATGAAAAGAAAACGGGTAAATTTAAGAAATTCCCTATAAATGCAAAATTAAAGCCTATGTTTGAAGATTTTATTCAAGGAAAACATGCCGAAAATGCTTTATTTGAATCAAAAAATCATAATCGGCTTGACAGATTTACCGCATACAGAATAATAAAAACAGCTTGTAAAAGTGTTGGTTTGGAAGAACGAGTTGGTACACATACTATGAGAAAAACTTTCGGATATCATCATTATAAGAAATATAAAGATGTGGCAATGTTACAGAAGATATTTAATCACTCAAATCCGGAAATCACTTTAAGGTATATAGGAATTGAGCAAGACCAAATAGACGAAAGTTATTCAAATTTTATATTATAAAACAAGTTACGAGAATATCACATTTTATTGTTTTTGTGGTATGAGTCGGGAAATAGGGCTATATATTAATTACATCCATATAGCCCTATGAAAAAAATAAATAACGTAACATTTTTTAACAAAAGGATAAAGCTTTTTATTATTTTTGTTATTATAGTCTTGGTGGTTTTGAATATTGAATACCACAAAAACAATAAAATGTTATGAAGAAGGGAATATTTTATGATAGATAAGAATTATTGCATGAGCCATTATTTGGCTTTCAGGTTTATTAAAGATGAGAATGTTAACTTCTTTGACGGTTTAACTCATAGTGTTTTCAAACCCAAAAGCGAAAAAGATATTGAGTTTGTATACACTATTGATGATATGGACAAAGTCATAAGAGAAAAAATAAATGATTTTTATATACCGAATAAAACTGCAATATTATTATCAGGCGGAATTGATAGTGCTGTTCTGGCAAGTTATTTGCCTGAAGGTACTAAAGCATATACATTTAAATGTATTGCCGAGGGTGCAATTGACGAGACCCAAAGAGCAAAAAAATATTGCGAGAAATACGGACTTAACCATGAAATAATTGAAATGTACTGGTCTGATTTTGAAGAATTGACTCCCGAAATATTGAAACATGACGGCGTACCTTTTCATTCTATTGAAGTTCAATTGCTGAAAGCCGCAAGACATGCCAAATCTCAAGGGATTGAAAGATTAATCATAGGGGAAAGTGCTGATTTGATTTTCGGCGGTATGGATAAATTAATTTCAAAAAATTGGGATTTCAATGAATTTAAAGAAAGATATAATTTTGTTAATCCGCAAAAAGTTCTCAAAAATCCGGTGAGTGTTGATGATGTTTATGAAAAATACAGACTTGAAAATAATAAAATTGACTTTTTAAAATTTCTCGATGAAGTATTTTCCATTGAATCATCAACATCATATATGCACGCATTTGAAATTGCGGGAATTGAATATTTAGATCCTTATTCATATATGAGAATGGGAGAAAAACTAGACTTAAACAGAGTAAGAAACGGTGAACCCAAATATATGGTTAGAGAATTATTCAGAAAATGTTATCCTGATTTTGAAATTCCTGATAAAATCCCTATGCCAAGAGCAACGGATGCTTGGCTGGATGACTATCGGGGGGGGGGGCACAGCAGCTTGGTTTTTACCGAAAATTTCACTCAAAATATGTCCGGCGACCAAAAATGGCTTTGCTGGTGTCTTGAAAAGTTTTTAGAATTGTATGATAAAGGGGTAGAAAATGTCTAAAATGATTGTAGGGTATACGGCGGGTGTTTATGATTTATTTCATATCGGTCATTTGAATTTATTAAAAAATGCAAAAGGTTTATGTGACAAATTAATCGTTGGTGTAACGGTTGATGAACTTGTGCAGTATAAAAATAAACATGCTGTAATCCCGTTTGAAGAACGAATTGAAATTGTGAGAAATATAAAATATGTTGATGCTGCAATTCCTCAGGAAGAAATAGACAAATTTAAAATGTGGGAAAAATTGCATTTTGATGTCCTTTTTGTTGGAGATGACTGGTTTAATTCGCCAAGCTGGAAAGAAATGGAAGGAAAATTTTCCGAAGTCGGTGTACGTGTAATTTATTTCCCATATACAAAAGGTACAAGTTCAACTTTGATAAATAAAACTTTACGTCAACTCAGAGCAAATTAGTTTTATTCCGTTAATTCAACTTATCGGTTATGCAATACCCGTGAATTATCGAAAAAATTATCAAACGAAATAATTTAATGATTTTCGGTTTTGTTATATAATTATATCGGAATATGAATTATTTAAAAAACCAATACGATGTAATAGTTGTCGGAGCGGGGCATGCAGGGTGTGAAGCCGCTATTTCCTGTGCAAAATTAGGTGCAAAGGTGCTTTTGTGTACTTTAAATATAGACCATATAGCATTAATGCCTTGTAATCCCGCTATCGGCGGTCCTGCCAAATCAACTCTGGTTAGGGAAATTGATGCTTTGGGCGGTGTAATGGGCGAGGCTGCGGACGCTACTTATATACAAATGAAAATGCTTAATTCTTCAAAAGGCCCTGCGGTAAGAGCTTTGCGTGCACAGTCCGACAAAAAAGAATATATGAGTTACATGAGAAACATTATTGAAAATAATGAAAACATTTTTTTAAGACAGGCTTGTGTAACTGATTTGACGGTTAAGGACGGGGAAATCACAGGTGCAGTCGACGAGTTCGGAATAGAGTATTCCGCAAGAGCAGTTGTCCTTACTACGGGAACATCTTTGAACGGGAAAATTTATGTCGGATTACGTTCATACAGTGCGGGCAGAATGGGTGAAAAAGCCGCATCAGGCTTATCGGAGTCTTTGAAAAGTCTGGGTATTAATATCAAAAAATTAAAAACCGGAACTCCGCCCAGAGTAGATAAAAGAACTATTGATTATTCAAAAATGACAATTCAACCGGGTGATGAGGAGTTAAATTTTTACTCTTTTAAACCGAACAGACCAATAAGACCGCAGTATCCCTGTTATTTAACACGTACTAACGAAAAAACTCATGAAATAATTAAGTCTAACCTTGACAAATCTCCCATGTATAAGGGTTTAATCCAAGGTGTCGGGCCGAGATATTGTCCGTCAATAGAGGATAAGGTAGTCAGGTTTGCTCAAAACCCTTCTCATCATATTTTTATCGAGCCTGAAGGTTTGGGGACTTATGAAGTATATATTCAGGGATTTTCCAGCAGTTTACCTGCGGATGTGCAGTTGAAAATGTTAAGAACGCTTCCGGGACTGGAAAAGGCACATATAATTAAACCTGCTTATGCGGTTGAGTATGATTACGTTCCCGCCGTGCAAACAACTCATTCTTTGATGTCAAAGGATATTAAAGGGCTGTTTTTTGCGGGACAAATTAACGGAACCAGCGGTTACGAAGAAGCTGCGGCACAAGGACTCGTGGCAGGTATTAATGCTTACAATTACCTGAATAATTCTCAGATGTTGGAATTGTCCCGAAGTTCATCTTACATAGGAACTCTTATTGATGATTTGGTTACGAAAGATATTGATGACCCTTACAGAATGTTAACTTCGCGTTCGGAATACAGACTGCTGCTGCGTCAGGACAACGCTGATGCGAGATTGACTCCGACAGGTCATAAGATAGGGTTAATTGATGACTGCCAGTATAAAATTTTTACAGAAAAACAACAGGCAATTTTAAAAGAACTGCAAAGAATTAAGGAAGCAAAAATTTCCGTTACCGAAGAAGTTAATTCCCTGCTGGCAAAGTACAATGAACATCTTGAACGCGGTATTAGAATTTCCGAGTTGTTAAAACGCCCGAATATCAATTATAAAATTATAAAAGAAACAGATAAACAGACACGGGAGGAAAATCTTTCACGTGACGTTTGTGAGCAGGTAGAAATTCTTGTTAAATACGACGGGTATTTGAAACGTCAGGAATATCAGGTTGAGCAATCCGGCAAGCTTGAAAAATTTAAAATTCCCGATGATATTGATTACAATTTGATAGAGCATATTTCGTCTGAAACAAGGGATAAACTCAGCAAAATCCGTCCGAAAACACTCGCTCAGGCTTCGCGTATAGGAGGTGTAAAACCTGCGGATATATCAATTTTAATGGTGCTTTTAGAACGAGGTATTGCGAAGAAAAACTAAATTTCCGATGTGCAATACGGACATCTTGTTGCTTTGATGTCTATGGTTGAAAAACACTTCGGACATTGTTTTGTCGTAATTTCTTCCGCTTTTTCGCATTCTTTAATTGAAGCAGTTTTGATTTTGTTTATAATTTTTATAATGATAAAGACCGAAAAAGCAACGAGAATGAAGCTTATTAAAGTGTTTAGAAACATACCGTAATTAATAGTTACGGCACCTGCTTGCTGTGCGGCTTCAAGTGAGGGGTATTTTACAAATTCACCGTCAAGATTAGGCAGTGTCAAATACATATTTGTGAAGTCAACTCTGCCTATCAGCCAGCCCAAAGGCGGCATTATAATGTCTTTCACAAGAGAATCTATAATTTTTCCGAAAGCGGCACCTATAATTATACCGACTGCCATGTCTATGACATTTCCACGCATTGCAAAAGTTTTAAATTCATCCAGATTTCTTTTGATAAAATTTAACATATTTAACTCCTTCTTTTTTTTTTAGATTATATAATAAACAGAAAAAATTTTTTTATTTTTCAAACCATTCAATGAGCGGTTTTTTATCACCGAAAGAAAATTCAAATCCTTTTTCAAAATCCTTATTGGTCAAAAAATCGTAACTTACGTTGTATGCGTAAGGAAACAAATCCGTCTTAAGTGATTTAACTTTATCTTCCGATATTTTTTTTGTTTCGGGATTCATAACATTTGAATAATTTAAGCCTTCAAAGCAGCAAAACGGAACTTTTACTCTATCGTTTTTGGTATACAAAAGCCCGAACGAACGGCAAACAATACCTCTGTAGTTGTATACAGAGCATCTGTCATTAATTAAAAACGGACAATCGTATTTAAACCCCTCGCCTTTGTAATTTCTTTTGTCGGATAAAATTTTATTGATTTTATTAAAAATCATTTCCTGTGTATCTTCGTCAAGAAAAGCATAACCTGCCATCAGGTATTGGTGTTCGATGTATGAATAAGGAAATTCCGCATTTTTGCAGCATTTTGCACAGCCTTCTTTACAAAAAATGAACGGTTTTTGTTTATCAAAAAAACCGCTTAGTTTTGAATTTAAAAATCTGAGGTAAAGCATATAGTTGTATAGTTGTGTTTCGTTATCCATATATACAGTAAATATTTTATTACAATTGAAGTCAAATGTTTTACAGAACTTAAATATTGAATTTTCTTGACAAAAGTTAAGAAAAGTATATAATCATGTTTATAAAACGAAAAAATAGGGTATAAGAATATTATATGGT
>CANPZB010000013.1 GCA_947588755.1 Candidatus Gastranaerophilales bacterium
CATGCTGAATTTATTTCAGTATCTTAGAATTTTCGTGTCTTGCAAACTTAAAAATGACAAAAATAAGATCCTGAAACGTCTTGGATTTGCTCCACGCTCACAGAGTTTCGCATTTGTGGCTTCGCCACAGTATGCTCAATCTGTTCGCTATCCGGACTCGTTACCACTCCGTCCGTCCGCAAATCCGCAAGTTCAGGATGACATGGGGTGGTTTAGGTGCGATCTTTTTGGTGCTTTAGCACCCGTAACGAACCTTTCACCTCTCACTTCTCACTTTTCACCAAAACCCGCCTTCACCCTAGCCGAAATGATGGTGGTAATGCTAATTTTAAGTATAGTAATGGCTGCATTCGCACCCGTAATGACAACAAGGTCAAAGGTAGATTTGTCCAGTCCTTGGCGTTATATGGCGAACAATGCGGACATATACTACGGAACGGGAGCAAACCAAACCGCGGTAATCGGGGCGAATAGCAAAACAAACAACCCAAGCAGATTAGAAATCAGCACAAGTTCCAATACGCAGAATCATATATTATTTAGACGCGGTAATGATGTATTAGGTTGGTTGTATATGTCTATCACCTCGTCTCCGATTCAGGCTCACGGAGGTAGCAGTTTAATATTAGGCAATGCACCAATCCATGGTAGTCAAAATGTAATATTAGGCTTGAATAATTTAACAAAAGCAAACAGCGATGACTATGCACAGAATACAGTTGTTGGTGACAGAGCAATGGGAGATTTCACTATCGGTAACAATAATACGGCTGTAGGATTTTATTCTCAATATGGTGTAACCACAGTAAATGGTGCAACATCATTAGGTGCAGGAAGCAGGGCTACTGCGAATAATGCAATAGCTGTAGGTGGCTCCGATGATTTTGGAGATGCATCTATTGCCAGCGGAATAAAATCAATAGCCATTGGGCATTTTGCACAATCAACAGCAGAAAGTGCTGTATCTATCGGAACAGGGAGTAAAGCTACCAGCACCTCGGCAATAGCAATAGGGAATGGTGCAACTGCAAATAATACAAATATAGCAATAGGAAATGGTGCAACAAGTACGTCTTTTTCATCAACGGCCGTAGGTTATGGTGTAAATGCTTATGCGAAATACTCAATGGCTATGGGGACTAGCTCAAGTGCTAATGAGAATTCAATAGCCATTGGTCATGATGTCGAAGCTAAAGGAGTTCAGTCAGTAGCAATAGGTTCTGGTACTGTTTGGGCTTACGCCGAGGGTGCTATAGCTATAGGTCGTGCAGTACGTTCTGGACTTAAATGTATCAGTATAGGTGATAATGCTTTCGCTGCATGGTCGGAACACTCAATAGCCATAGGTGACAATGCGAAAACTTCAGCACCAAATGGTGGTGGTGGCACTAGTAATAGTTCAATAGCTATAGGACATCAAGCAACTGCAGACACTCATTATGATATAGCTATTGGATATTCTGCTCAAACTGTTTATTATTCTGATGGTGTCTTTGCTGATGGTAGTTCAATAGCTATAGGTAATTCCGCAAAAGTTACTATAGGAAGTAATTCAATAGCTCTGGGCAAATCAGCTTCTGCACGTGGAAAGGATATAATAGCTCTGGGTACTTCAACTGACGCACGTGGAAGTAATTCAATAGCTATAGGTAATTCAGCTTATGCAGTAGGTAGCAATACAGTAGCTATTGGTTACAATGTAAAGACTTCTAATAATAATGAATTTGTCTTAGGAAATAGCAGTAACCAAGTTAAAATTCCCGGTAGTTTATTTGTGCAGGGTGCTCAAGTCACGTCAGACAAACGATTAAAATACGTTAAATCGGAAAACCATATCGGGCTTGATGCTATCAAAAAAATGAAGGTATATAATTACACTTTCAAAGATGATAAAAAGCAAGTACCTCGAATCGGTGTCATTGCACAAGACATTCAAAAAATCCTGCCTGATTCTGTATTAAAAGGTTCTGACGGGTTTTTATCGGTCAGGATAGACGATATTATTTATACTTTGGTTAATGCGATCAAGGAACTTGACGCAAAGGTTACGGCTTTGACTGCCGCAGTTAAAGAACATACAAATGTATTAAAACAGCATACGCAAACACTTATGCAGGTACAAAAAGAAAACAAGGAAATAAAAGCCCGTCTTGACAGGCTTGAACGGCAGTTGAAATAGATTTATTAATACAAAACAAGTACTTGTGTCATAGCGAGTGCTTGTACTTTCATTCCTTCTCCCGTAGCCAACCGGGAGTTTTCTTTTTGCAATGTTCCCCCGCCCCTTTGCCCTCGCTTCTTCCCCCCGCCTGTCACCCCCAGTCTCGCCCCACGCACTCCCGCCATGTCATGCTTTTCCATGTCACCTCCCACCATGTCATCCTGAACTTGTTTCAGGATCTTAGCCATATCAAGTCTTTTGATAGAATAGATACTAAACCAAAGTCAATATCCCCAACTATGGTCAATAACAAGCCCCTGCCCGCATTGGAGCAAATCCCAGATGTTTCAGCATCTTAGCCATATCAAGTTTTACATGGCTTAAAACCTTCCCGTATCAATGCTATATGTAAAAGATACTGAACCAATGCGACGAAATAAGATCCTGAAACAAGTTCAGGATGACATGTGTAGTTTACCCTGACAAAAATGATAACAAGAACACGAAAATTCTGTCATGCTGAATTTATTTCAGCATCTTAGCCTTATCAAGGCTAACATGGCTTAAAACCTGCCCGTATCAATGCTGTATGTATAAGATACTGAACCAATGCCACGAAATAAGATCCTGAAACAAGTTCAGGGTGACATGTGTAGGTGTTACTTCCCCCGCCATGTCATGCTGAATTTATTTCAGCATCTTAGCCATATCAAGTTTTACATGGTTTAAAACCTGCCCGTATCAATGCTGTATGTAAAAGATACTGAACCAATGCCACAAAATAAGATCCTGAAACGAGTTCAGGATGACATGTGAGGGTTTAGGATGACATGTTATTGTTCAGCAGACACTATTTTTATACCGCATTATCTTTTAAAACGGTGAAATGAATGGACTTTTTTCTTTTGCGTAAACTATTTCCACATAATCCTTCAAAATGTTTTCAAAAACTTTTAGAACAAATATTTCGCTTTCAAAATGCCCGATATCAAAAAGAACAATTTTACTTTCGACGGCAGTATGGAATTTTAAATCTCCCGTGACAAAAGCTTCAGCACCGTTATTCACCGCTTCTTCAATAAATTCGGAACCCGAACCCGCACAAAAAGCGATTTTATTAATAACTTTCCGCCCTAAATTGTTGACGTATCTCATATTCGGAGAAATTGTCGAAAGTTTTTCCGCAAATTCACCGACCGTAACCCTGTAATCTACATACCTCAAAAAGCCTTGCCCGTAACCTTTTAACCCCAAATGTTTTATTAAAACATCTGTCGTTCCGCCTTTTGCACAGTCCATATTGGTGTGAGCACAATATATGTTTATATCACGGTATTTTAAAGGGACAAAAAACAACGGATGATGCGAAATAATAATATCACAATTCAATGCCTTTGCCTGATTATAAACGTCATCAATAACCGTAAGGCACAACATCGCTTTTCGGGCTTTTTTATTTCCGGATTTAACAATCCAGCCCGAACAATCCCACGGTTCAGCAAGATTGAGAGGTGCAAAGTTCTCTGTTATCCGAGCAATTTCTTCCATAAATAACCTCTAATATTTGTTTTGCCAGTCTGTTTTTATCAGTTTTTTCGAGTTTTGTTACATTCCCGTCCTTATCGATTATCGTAACCTCGTTGTAATCACTCGAAAACCCTATATCCGTTCTTGAAATATCGTTCGCTATAATAAAATCACAACCTTTTTGAACTATTTTTGCCTTTGCATTTTCCGTAAGATTTTCGTTCTCGGCACAAAAACCCGCAACACATACGGAATTGTTCTTCATACTGCATATTTCTTGCAGTATATCGGGATTTTTTACGAGTTCCAGAGTAATTTCGTCGGAAGAAGTCTTTTTAATTTTCTGCCGCGAATAATTTTTAACCCTGTAATCGGCTACAGCGGCAGCCATTATTACAAAATCGGCATCGGTAATTTCGGATTTAACAGCACTCTGCATATCAAGTGCCGACTTAACTTTTATAACATTATAACTTTTGTCAACATCAACGGTTGAGATTAACACAACATAAGCCCCCATTGATTTTGCAGCGTCAGCAAGGGCTATTCCCATTTTGCCCGATGAATAATTTGAAATATATCTGACGGGGTCAATGTCCTCAATTGTTCCGCCTGCCGTTACAATTACTTTTTTACCTTTTAACATATCCGAAGAATGAAGTATTTCGACAGCTTTTTCAAAAATCTTATCCGTTCGACACAGTCTGCCCTGCCCCGAATAACCGCATGCCAGAAATCCTTTTTCCGGCTCTAAAATTTCATACCCGAGTTTGTATAATTTAGCGATATTTTCTTTTATTACAGGGTTTTCCCACATATTACGATTCATTGCGGGAGCAATAATAACAGGTTTATTAAACGCACAAACAATTGACGTCAAAAGGTTATCACAGTAGCCGTTTGCTATTTTTGAAACGGTGTTTGCGGTTGCGGGTGCAATTATCATGATATCCGCCCCGTCAGCATAAGAAATATGTTCGGGTTTAAAATTCTCCGTTTCAAACTCCCGAACGGCAACTTTGTTTTGGCTTAAACTTTGCAAAGTTAATTTTGTAACAAAATTCAAGGCATTCGGAGTGCAAACAATTTTAACATCGGCATTTGCACGCTTAAACATTCTTATTAATTCGCAGATTTTGTAAGCTGCAATTCCGCCTGTTATACCTATTAAAATTGATTTACCGCTGAGCATTAAGTTCTCCCTTAATAATTTCTTCAAGCCTGATTACCGCAGTATCCAAATCGTCATTTACAAGCTTATAATCAAAATTTTCCGCACGTTTAAGTTCTTCTCTGACTTCATCCAGTCTTTTCTTTATTGTATTTTCATCCTCGGTTTTCCTGCCTCTGAGCCTGTTTTCAAGCACTTCCAAAGACGGAGGACAAATAAATATCAATACTGCTTCAGGCATCTTTTCTTTTAGCTGCAATGCACCTTTGGTATCAATTTCCAATATGATATTTTTACCTTTTTCCAAACATTCAAAAATATATTTCTTTTTGGTTCCGTAATAATTTCCTGCAAATTCTGCCCACTCGAGGAATTTATTATTTTCTATGCATGTTGTAAAATCCTCTTGTGTGAGAAAGAAATAGTTAACGCCGTCGACTTCACCGACACGCATCTTTCGCGTAGTACACGAAATTGACAACATAAAATCAGGATTTCGTTTGAGGAAATTACTTATAACAGTGCCTTTTCCGACACCGGATGAACCCGATATTACGAATAACTTTTTATCCATATTACGATTATACAATGAATAAGATTAATGATAAAACTATATATAATTTTTTAAAAAAACTCAATACACTGACAAACTATAGAGATTTGAGTTCACAGCTGGCAAAAGATTTGCTTTATGTAACTCATGCTTTCTTATGCACTGTATGCCTTATCAGTCCGGCAAACGGTAAAATTATTCTTAAAAAAAATTACTGCTCGGCACTTTGCGATAAAAAATCATTATTATTTAAAGAAGCCGAAAACACATTTCGGGTAGCGGAAGAACTGCTTACAAGCAATTTTGAAACCGAAGATGCCATTGATTACTTTAATTCCGTATCACAGGACAAAATAATTGAACCGGTTATATACAACAACAATCTGTTTGGCTTTGTGGCACTTGCGGGTTTTGATAACACGTTTTACAAAAATAACATAATTCTCACGGGAATTTTTATGGAAAATGTAAATTCACGTTTGGAAATAATAAATCTGTTTGAAGAAAAAGAAAAAAATCTTAAAGAAAGAATTGAATTTTTGGCAAGTATTTCTCATGAATTTAAAACACCTTTAAATTCCATCATCGGGTTTTCGGACATTTTAAAATTAAAATGGGCTGGAAAAGAAAACTACAAATATGCAGATAACATATCAAAAAGTTCACGATTTCTTTTAAGCTTAATTCAGGATGTACTTGATGTCGCACGTGCGGAATCAAAACCGATGGAATTAAAATATTCCGTTTTTTCTCCCAGCAAAATTATTTCCGATATCATATGGAGTTTTGAAAAAACATGCCGCGGGAAGAATATTAAATTTAATTATACACTCTCAAATGTGGAAATTTCCGCTGATTTAAAGCGTTTTCAGCAGTTAATCTATAATTTAATATCAAATGCCGTAAAATTCAGCAAACAAGACGGTATTATAACAATAGTTACATATATAAACGAAAAACATGAATTTGTGTTTGAAATTAAAGATACCGGAGACGGTATAAGTAAAAAAGACTGTGACAAGATATTCAACTTCTTTTCGCAGGTAAATCGTAATCAACTAAAACGCCAGCAAGGTTCAGGGGTCGGGCTTGCCGTATGCAAAACCATTGCCAAAGCACACGGTGGCGACATTAAGTTCAAATCACGCTTAAATCATGGCAGTACGTTCTGGTTTACAATTCCGCAAAAATTTTAACTGTTTTTCTTCTTTTTTCTTTCGTCAAGCATAATTATTGTGCATATTGAAATACACACCGCCGCCGAGAATACCCAGAAAATTATTGCTCCGTTCCAGCCGAATTTATCCACCATAAATCCAGTTCCCGTAGCGGAAAGTACTGCACCTATATAGCCGAAAGTCCCCGTAAATCCCGTAGCGGCTGAAGCAACTTTCTTGGAACTTGACTCAACGGCACACAATCCGCCTATCATCATTTGAGGGCCGTACGTAAACGCACCCAAAAGCCCTATAAGAACAAAATCCATATTGCTTACGGTGTTAAATTTAAGCAGTAATAAACAAATAACAACTCCAGTAAGATAAATCAAATTAACGGGAGCTCTTTGCCCCTTAAAAATTTTATCGGAAATAAGTCCCGCACAAATCGTACCCGCAATCCCGACAAGAGGAAGCGAACTCAGCTTGACTGCGGCAAGTTCAAGCGGGTTGTTTTTAGCTTCGTTGAGATACTTAATCATCCAATCTTCGGCACCAAATCTTATAATATATACGAAAATATAAGCAATAGCCAAAAGCCAGATGGTTTTGTTAAACAGAATATTTTGTTTAAAAATTTCCACATAAGTTCTTGAATCTTCGTCACAACTGGTTTCATTTGCACCGGGTTCTTCGTTGTAAGTTTCGATATCGGGTAATCCCAAAGACTGCGGTCTGTCGCGAAGTCTGTCATAAAGCCATATTGCGACTAAAATAGCGGTTACTCCGGGGACGAAAAATGCCATTTTCCAACCCCAGTGTGCAACGAGAAAACCTGATATAATTACGCTTAAAAATGTACCCGCCTGATGAGAGCAAGACCACAGAGACCATTTGGTACCTCTTTCGGAGTTAGAATACCAGAAAGTCAAACTTTTTGCGACAGCGGGAAACCCTGCCGACTGAAACCAGCCCGAAGCACCCCAGAAGAAAATAAATAACCAGAGCAAAATAGTATTTGCAGGCAGTCCGAAAAATGATATTTCACCGGGGGTAATGAACACAGCCGAAAGTCCGAAGCACAAGTTAGCTATAGCGGTCATAATCAAAGCTGTAGGCAAAAATTTTCTTACATCCGAACCGTCAGCTAGAACTCCGTTAACAAATTTACCTATACCGTAAGTAAGGTACAACGAACTTCCCAGAAGCCCGAGTTCGGTGTTGGAATAACCGTATTCCTGACTCAATCCCGGTAAAGCCACCGCGATATTTTTCTTACAGAGATAAAATACCGTATATCCGATAAAGCATGCGTAAAATATTCTCATTCTCCAATGACTATACATTTTTTTCACGATTTCTTTATCTTGAATAGTCTCTTTTACGGGCGGCTGCCTGAAAAATTCCGCTAAATTTAATGCCATATCTACTTCCCTGCCTTTATAACCTGAATATTTCTTGTTTCCGTAATTTCCTGACGTGCATCTTTGATAATGTCACGTTTTTCCTGATCGAGTCTGTAACCGCCGACCAGCCTGTCAACAAAACCCGTGTTTAATTTTACGGCTTTATCAAATGCTCCGACTTCTTCCAAAACGTCTTTTATTCTGTTCAAATCGTACCCGAAAGTCTGTTTTGAACTGTAAATGAGTGTATCACCCGACTGAGATGTAATAGGTTGTCCCCCTTGTTCAAAATACAGTTTAAAAACAGATTTTAAATCCTGTAATTCCGACTGCAAAGTGTTAACCGTATTTTGAATTCTCAAAAACCTTTCAAACAAATATTCAACATTGTCGAGTTGTTTAAATTCCCAGTCGTATTTTTGCAAATAGAGTTTTTTAAGTTTCGGATAACACATAGCCAGTCCCATTGTATCAGCCATAGCTCTGTGATGATTAACAAGTTCGACATTAAATTTTTGAGTAAGAGCATCCAACCCGTGAGCGGGCAATTCGGGATAAATTTCTTTAAACATTTGTTGAGTATCAATTCTCGGATTAGTAATTTCTTTAGAGCATGTTCTCAAAGCTGCTTCGTTAAGGAACGTATAATCAAAGATGCAATTATGAGCGACAATCGGGTAATCTTGAATAAACTCAAGGATTTTAGGCATCACTTCATTTTCGGTAGGAGCATCTTTAACCATTTCAGCGGTAATACCATGAATAGCAATACTTGATTTTCTTATATGCTGCTGCGGATTAATGAGAGTTTGAAATTCATCTTTAATTTTACCGTTTTCAAGCCTGACCGCCGCAAATTCAACTAATCTTTCTTTAGTAAAGTCCAACCCCGTAGTTTCAGTGTCGAGAACGATTTCAATTACTTTTTTCCTAGCCATAATCTTATCCTGTAAGGTTCTGATAAGATAATAGCACAAAAATTTTTTCTGTGCTAAAATAAATTCGTAAAAAAATTTAAGGAGAAAATGATGTCGAACGCAACAGATATTAATGATTCAAATTTTGAAGCGGAAGTATTAAACAGTGATATTCCTGTGGTGGTGGATTTTTGGGCACCTTGGTGCGGTCCTTGCAGAAAATTAGGGCCTGTATTGGATGAAGTAGCTTCCGAACTGGACGGGAAGGTCAAATTTGTGAAGGTTAATACGGACGAAAACTTAAAGACGGCACAGAGTTATGCTATAAGCGGGCTTCCCAGCCTTCTGGTTTTCAAAAACGGCAAAGCACTTGAAAGACTTGTCGGTCTGATGCCTAAATCAACAATAATTTCCAATATTGAAAAGCATTTGTCATAAACGGGAATAAATTTAAAAATTATTGTAAATATATATTAAGCCGCAATATATACCTGAAATCAGGTTATATTGCGGTTTTTTAAAATTCGTTTAATTTTTCAATAAATTTCGTTAAAGTTTTACCCGAAAAATTCCGATAAAAGATATACAGGACTGTATCTTAAAAAAGGAAAACAAAGGTAAAAATGAGAACCGGCAGTACATCAGGTGAATATGGCGAAGGAACCTTCAATTATAACCATTATACAATTGAAGAACTTATTCGTCTTGAAGGTGAATCAAGAGAGCATTTCCTTGCAGGGTCTTTTTTACGGCAAAAATTCCTTGAATCGTTAAGCGACGGTGAAGTTCTTGATTCTACCTGGTCGCAGTATTCTTATGAAGAAATTTTGCAGATGGAAGCTGAAGGGGTTGTAATTCCCGAGGATATTCTTGCCCAAGCACATGCCGCTCAGGCGGAAGATACGGCGAGTTTGCAGGCACAAACCGATGAGTCGATACAGGATGAAGATATCAACGGAACCGCAAGCGACGAAAACAATGACGATACAACAAAACGCGGGGCATCGTTTTTTGAGCTTGTCGGAAAAGCTTCGGGGCAAATTAAAACAAGTGAAAAGAAACAAGATGAAATACAAGATGCGATAGATGAGTTAACTCCGCAGGTAAAAAAACTTACGGGGCAGACGGAAGATTTTAAAAAGTTCCGCGAAAATGCACTTGAAAGACTTAAAGATATAGTAGATGAATGGAAAGATTTAAAACGAAAAGTTGACAGGGGAGAAAAGCTTACCCCGTCCGAGGGTGAACGCTATCAGGAATTGAGTGCGATGTTTGACAAGGAAAACGACTCTCTGCAGTCAAACAGCGGTACGGCAAAAAGTGAAATGCGTCATATTGAAAATTCTTTGCGTGAGATAGATGAACTTGCACGACAGGGCGAGGACATAGGGGAAGAAACCATGGATGTTGGTAATGACCTTAAAAGTTATATAACCAAACCTTCGGTTAAAAACGGATTTAAAATGTTCCTAAATCCTTTTGGCTTGTACGGGTCGTTAGTGTTCATGTTAATAGCAGGCAGCATAGCAAAAGAAGCGATAAAAAAAGGCGGCGATATCGAAGATTTTTCGGAAGACACACTTATAACCGCAAACCAGATAGCGACTCTGCTTGATATTGAAAAGCCGTTATCAGAGCCTAAAAACGATGATACGCAGGCGGAAGCTCAGGCAGAACAAGTCGAAGGTGAAACAGGCAGTGTTGATGAAACGACAGCCGATGTGGCGGAACAGGACGGTGACGAACAAGTTATCACACAAGCGACGGATACACTTGATGGTGCATTAACGGGCATGCCGACAGTTACAAGTGCGGGAACGGGCGATGTTACACCTGAAACACCTTCGGGCGGCACTTCTTCGGGTTCAAATTCCGAAACGGCAGGCGATGAAGGCGGTCTTTCAACTTCTTCATCAAGTTTCAGATTATACGGTTCGTCAGTTGCTTCATCAGGTGGTACATCAGGTGGTGCATCAAATTCATCCGACTCTGACGATACAGGCATGAATATAGATAAAAATAATGCCAAATCAGAAGGTAAAAAAGCTTCATCCGAAATGGGTGATATGATTAATGATACCAACAAAGCCGCTCAAGAAACAAAAGAAACTACAAGGGACGAAGAAAAATCCGAAAAAGAACTCGACAAAGAAACCAAAAAATTAGATAAAGAGATTAAAAAAGATACAAAAGAAATTGAAAAAATTGCAAAAGAAGGTGAAAAAACTGAAAAAGAATTAATCAAACTTCAAGCACGCAACGAAGAATTGAATGCGGAAAATGAAGAACTTATAAATGCAACTCTTACCGAACAACAAAAACAACAAGGGCAGACACCTCAAGTTCAACCCGATAATTTGGCTTCATCTTCTGCATCCGTCGTACTTAACGCTAACGGTAATTCACAGGAGAAAATAGACCAAAATATATCCCAAATAGACATAAACAGTGCAGAATTAAATGTTAACAATGCAAAATTCAAAATTTTCAGCAGAAAATTGAGCAAAGGACAGGCAAAAGTAAAATCGTTGTCCAAAAATATAAAAACCCAAACGAAAAAAATGGACAAAAAAGCCAGAACCCGCGATAAAATTGCAAGAGACAGACAAAAGGCGGAAGAAAAAAAACAGGCAAAAATGCAAAAACAACTTGGAATTGTCGGCATTTTTGAAAACGTATTTTCAATTGTTAGTGCCATAGGTTCAATTTTGTCATGTTTCCCGCTTACTGCACCTGCCGGTCAAGTACTGCTTTGGATTGGTCTTGCCGGTACCTTAAAATGCGGTATTGAAAAATGTGCAATATATGCCGCAAACGGTTACATGCAACAGGCATTTGTTGCGTTAGGTATGAGTATCGTTACGGCAGCAGCTTCTGCGGTTTCTTTAGGTGCAGCAGGAGGAGTAGCCAATGCTGCTTCAAAAGCTGCTCAAATGACTTTAAAACAAGTTATAGCAACATGTACCAGTGCAGCATTAAGTACAGTTTCTGCAAGTACAGGTATGGTAAATAATGTTCGGCAAACACAAGGTAAAGAAGCCATAGGGGCATTAAATATAGTTTCTTCAACCGCAGGTGCGTTAGCTGCTGCTACCAATTTATCAAGCTTTAAAAGCGGTAACGCGTTTGAAAAAATAGGTTCTATAGCAAGCACTGCAGGGGCATTGGTAAGCAGTACTTCTTCCGCAATATCCGAGTTTGGCGGTGAAAAACAGCAAAAATCAGCACAAATTTTAGGTTTAATCGGTACGGGGTTATCTGTAGCAGGTTCAGCTTTCTCAATGGGCGGCGGTATGAAAGCTAAAAACGATGCCGCAAAAAATAAAATGGTACAAGCCGAAAATATAAAAATGTCACAGGATTTAAAAACACTCAAAGATGCAACTCCGGAACTCAAATTTCAGCAAAAAGATATGCTTGCGGAAATAGGTAAAACACTGAATTCAAGGACACAACCGCTTCAAGCCATACCAAGCAAAACAGGTAGTAACCCGCAGACAACGACCCCTACTACAACGCAAACAACGTCACCGACTACTACGCAAACAACTAATCAGACAACCGCACCCAAGAGCGATGATAATCAAACCACAAAACAAGAAGCCGAAATCGCAAAAGCGGAAGAAACAGCTGAAACAGGTTCAGGCTCTAATACTTTAACAGACCCCAGAGCGGCAGAATTGCAGGCTAAAGCGGATGCAATTCAAAAAGAAGCACCCGTTGCGGAAGATAAACTTTCGCTTGATTTACAGCAAAACGACTTAGAAGCACAAGACAATATAAACCAACAGGAACTTGACAGAATTAAATCGACAGAAAATGACAACCATCAACAGCAAAACAGCAAATCAAGAGAACAAAAACTTGCCGAAGAAGCCGCAAAGAGAAAAAATGACCTCAGTATCAAAGATGAAGATGTTGATACGGAAGAAATTCCCGAATTTAAAGAAGTTGTCGACAAAAAAGATAACGGCGGCAAAAGCAAATGGGAAAAAGGCTTAGAAATAGCCGGTGAGGCTCTGGGACTTGGTGCACAAATCAGTACAATAGCCGCAAGCAAAAAACAAAAAGAAGAACCCAAGAAAATAAAACAAATCAATTATCATTGGGACAGAATTCGATACATACAACGTGCCAACCAACGTTACCTGATGGGAGTAAGAAGATGGACATCAGGCGGGGGTTCTTCCGCATCAAAACTCATTGCCAAAAAATATCCTAAAAAGAAATTGGCATAAAATAATAATTTGTCATCCCCACCATGTCATCCTGAACTTGTTTCAGGATCTTGTTTCGTCGCATTGGTTCAGTATCTTATACATACAGCATTGATACGGGCAGGTTTTAAACCATGTAAGACTTGATAAGGCTAAGATGCTGAAATAAATTCAGCATGACATGGTGGGGGGTGACATGGTGGGGGGTGACATGGAAAGGCAGACAGAATTTTCGTGTTCATATCATTCATTTTTGTCATGGTAAACCTAACCCATGTCATCCTGAACTTGCGGATTTGCGGACGGACGGAGTGAAACGAGTCAGGATAGCGAACAGATTGAGCATACTGTGGCAAAGCCACAAATGCGAAACTCTGTGAGCGTGGAGCAAATCCAAGACGGTTTCAGGATCTTGTTTCGTGGCATTGGTTCAGTGTCTTTATACATACAGCATTGATACGGGCAGGTTTCAAGCCATGTAAGACTTGATATGGCTCAGATGCTGAAATGTCTTGGATTTGCTCCAATGCGTGCAGGGGCTTGTTATTCACCATAGTTGGGGATATTGACTTTGCTTTAGTATCTATTCTATTAAAGACTTGATATGGCTTAGATCCTGAAACAAGTTCAGGATGACATGGTGGGCATGACATGGCGGGGGGTGACATGGAGGGAAAGACATGGAAAGACGTGACAGAATTTTCGTGTCTTAATTAATATAGTATTCTATTTAATCAGACTATTTTATTTCCAAATCGTCGACATACAGCACTTGGATTTCCCCCGGATAAAGTTTGTCTTTTACACTTCCTCTGCCTGTAACGGGAATTCCTTTAATTTTCACGGGAACAACCATGTTTGCCGAAGTTATATGAGGTACTTTAACTTCTGCTTCAACAGGCATACGGAAGTTCAAATTCCCTATAACAATTATACTTTTTCCGTTCGAAGAAACTGAATATGCAAAAACTTCAGGGTTTGAGGTATGTAACGGCACATATTTCCCGTTGTTAATAAAGTTTATAAACCTTAATTTGAAACCGTTTGCCATTACAAAATTTTGGAATAAGTTTCGGTCCTTACCGCCAAGGGCACGGGAAAAATTGAAAATATCCAACTTTCCTCTGTGAACAAAATAATAATCATCATCCGTAAAAGTTTTCAATGCTTTTTTGTTCGCCCAGTTATATATATAATTGTCACCGGTATCAAAGCCGTCGGGGAAATACGAATTGACAGGCAAAGTCGCATTCAGCCAGATAATCATTTCACTGAAAGGTGAACCGTTGATTAATATCGGACTGACTTCATCGTGGGTCGTAAAACTCCCGATAACCGATTTTGGTTCGGTATATTTGGTTTTTAACAACTGCAAATCGGAAATTACATCATATATCGATTTTGCCGTTTTCCAGTTTTTTAATTCAAAAAACCTTCCGTAAAATCCGTCAAATCCCGCTTGTAAAAGCTTATCGTAAGGAGTAAATACCATTCCTTGTGCAACGGGCTGCGTCCACACATCGGAAGCTTCAGCAAGCCAAAGGAATTGTGGGTCTTTCTTCCGTGAATAATCTATAAGTTCTTTCCAAAAAGCGGCTGGCTTTGAAGTCGCGACATCGGCTCTTATCCCATCCGCACCAAGATTTGTTACCATATCCACAAATTCTTTATACAAGCTTAAAACATCACGATTAACATTGCTTTCACTGCCTGCATTCAATATCCTTACGTCCGTCCAGTCAGAAGGAACCATCGGCTGACCCGATTTATCTTTGAGAAACAATTCGGGACGCTGTAAATACAAATCATAAGCACCGCAGGAAGGTAAGTCAATTATGACCGCCATTTTGCGTTTATGTGCTTCATCTATAAATTTCATAGCCTGTTCTTCTATGGTTAATGCACTTTTTTCGCTCTTTAACTGAGGGTTTAAAGTGTTAAAAGAAGATGCGGCATACAACGAACCTGCAGTACCCAATGCTTTTGTTTTGCCGACGGGAGTAACGGGCAATACATGCAAAACATTCACACCTTTCATGGCGGTTTCGTCAAGCTTTGAAACGGCATTTAAAAATGTCCCGCTTTCCTCCGCATCATCAAAATCTATTATTCCGTTCTTGTTTGTATCCTGGGCGTTATACGTTCTGAGGTTGATTTCATAAATAATTGCCGCATTATCCTGAAATAATCTGCGTAAATTATTTACCCAAACATCGGCACTAAATACCACATTACAATTAAAAGTTATAAATAAAAACAGTATTAATGTTTTGCTGAAAAATTTCATGATTATTTTCTCCCCTACTGTGATATGTTAGCAGATTTATACCGTAAATGCAAATTTGTTTTTACCCCTGTTCAAAATCAAAATTTTACATTATAATATCGGTATATGAAAAAGTATTCTATCGGAATTGACTTAGGCGGAACAAAAATTCTTATCGGTCTCGTGGATAAAAATACGGGAAAAGTAGTTTCCTACGTTAAAAAGAAAACCAAAAAAGATAAAGGTGAACAAAAGATAATCAAAAAAATGACAGAAGGTATTCAAGAACTTCTTGATGAAAATTCATTGGATATTGACGAAATTTCTTCAATCGGAGTCGGTGCCGCAGGACAAAATGACAGAGAAAACGGGATTTTGATTGCTGCGGCAAACCTTGACTGCTACAATCTGAATATCAGGGAAATTCTTAATGATAAATTTAAGATACCAGTTTTTCTGGGTAACGATGTTGAAGTTGCCGCCATCGGAGAAATGAAATTCGGTGCTGCAGCGGGTTATAACGATTTTGTATGTATATTTGTCGGAACGGGAGTGGGTTCCGCTATAGTTAAAGAAGGTAAAATTATTTACGGTGACACAGGTACTGCTGGTGAAATCGGTCATATTATAGTTGATTTGAACGGCAGACCTTGTGCTTGCGGTGCTCATGGCTGTTTGGAAGCTTATGCATCACGTTCAGCCATTGAAACAAGAATTGAAGGTGCTTTGAAAAAAGGTAGAAAATCTTGCATTTCCGAATATTTGGAACCGGGAAAGTCAATAAAATCTAGCATGATTAAAAAATCCATCGAAAGAGAGGACGAACTTGTTATCCAGTGCGTTACGGAAGCTTCGGAATATCTTTCGGGCGGAATTGCAAGCATTATTAATTTTATTAACCCGAAACTTGTGGTACTGGGCGGAGGACTCATTGATGCCGTTGATTTCTTTTACCAAAAAACGGTAAAAAAAGCCAGAGCAAAGTCATTACCCGTTCCCGCCGAAAAAATAGAATTTAAAAAAGCCGCATTGGGCGACTTTTCAGGTGTTATTGGTGCAGCTTTTCTTGAGGAAAGAGAAATTTAGATGACCAAAAAAAAAGGTAAAATTCTTATAGTAAGACTTTCTTCGCTTGGTGATGTTATTTTTTCTTTACCGCTTGCCGCTGTGCTTAAAAAAAACGGGTTTCAAACAGGATGGTTAGTATCGGAAAAAGGTATTGATATCGTGAAAAATAATCCCTGCGTTGATAAAGTTTACTTAGCACCTCTGGGGAAATGGAAGAAAAAAGGATTCTGCTTAGAAAATTTTAAGGAATTTTTATCAATTTTGAAAGAAATCAGAAATGAAAAATATGATATCGCATTGGATTGTCAGCAAGCATTTAAAAGCCTTTATTGGATGTTATTCTGCGGTGCAAAAAGGAGAATAACCCACAAATATTCCCGCGAATTGGCTTTTCTTGGCGGAAATGAACATATTCCCAACCCTTACAAGTCTGATTTTTCCTGCCATGCCGTTGAAATGCATCTTGAATATGCACGATATCTGGGTTTGGAAACACATAAGCCTGAATTTACCCTGCCACCGTGCGATACCGAAACAAGAGAAAAAGTTGATAATTTACTTAAAAATATTGATAAATCAAAACCCGTAGCCGTTATTTCTCCCGCAACGACATGGAGATTAAAGCATTGGGATAAAGATAACTGGCGTGAACTCATTTCATTTTTGAAAGACAAATTTAACCTTATCTTTACTGGAACAACCGATAATAATGAACTGATTACTTACATAAGCGAAGGAAACGGGATTAATCTTGCCGGGAAAACAACCATAAAGGATTTGGCAGAAATATTTTCCCGCTCAGATTTGGTAATTTCGCCTGATTCGGGAAGTGCTCATGTTGCCTGGGCTGTTCAAAAACCCGTAGTTATCGGAATATTTACATGCACTCCGCCGTCACTTTTCGGAGCTTACGGAGACCCGAACAAATATTTTGCTATTAACGGTAAACTTGACTGCCAGCCTTGTTTTACCAGAACATGCCCGCTTTCCGACGGGAAAGAAAAATGTCTGAAACATCCGACTGCAAAAGAAATAATAAATATTGTTAAAAAAGTATTTGAATTTAAAGAAAATTGTGTATAATAATATACATAATTTTGTTTATTAAAACAGGAGACAACGTGGATTTTTTTAAACGAATAAAAGAATTTAAATCAATGATTGCCGAAGTGGAAAGTTCAATTTACGGCGGCAAACAAGACTATTTGGAAATCTACGAAAGAAATATTCAGCTTGAAAAAGAAATCAAACAGCGTACAGCCGAACTTAATATAGCAAACAAAAGAATTTTGACCCTGCAGCACATTCTGGACATGATGAATTCGGCAAAACCTTTACAGAGCGTTTTGGAAACAATAGTGAACAGTATTCAGGGAGAACTCGGCTACAAGCACTGTAATATTTTACAAAAATTCAAGAATGAAAAAGAAGAATATCTTATGGTTATTGCACAGTCTGACGATGAATCCATAAAACGCGTAAGCCGAATGATAACCATTCCAATTCAGACAAGAAAACTTGTTTATAACCCAAACAGTATTTATGCTAAATCGCTTCAAGAAAACCGCATACTTCAAACTCTGGATATCGGAGGGACATTAAAGTCAGTTGCTCCCGATGTTTCCGATAAAATAATTGACGAAATCGTACTCGGCAGCCCGAGCAAATCAATTATTACCGTTCCTCTTTATTCCCGTAAAAAGCATTTCGGCTGGTTTAACGTGTTTTCTTCAAGAAAAGATATAACGGAAAGCGAAATAAATTTTCTTAATATGTTTGCTCAGCAAATAGAAATGGCAATAACAATAGCGGATTTGTTTGAAGCCGTTAAAGCACAAGCCGTAACGGACGGTTTAACGGGGCTTTACAACAGAAGATACTTTGAAGAATATCTTAAAAAAGAAACAATTCGTGCTATTCGCCAACAACAGCCGTTTAGTATAATCGGGCTTGATTTGGACTTTTTAAAACAAATTAACGATAAATACGGTCATGCCTACGGTGATATTGCCATTAAAACAGTAGCATCGGTTCTTCAAAGAAATGCACGTTCAATTGATATTGCAGCGAGAATGGGCGGTGAAGAATTTAATCTTATACTTCCGGGAGTTGAATCTTCGGGAGCCTTGATAGCTGCGGAAAGAATTCGTAAGGCTATAGAACAGGAAGAACTTGAAACTATCGGTCATATTACGGCAAGTATAGGGGTTGCAACATTTTTAGAGCATTCGGACAACATAGAAGAAGTTATTGAACTTACCGATCAGGCTATGTATAAATCCAAAAGAAACGGCAGGAATTGCGTAACACTTGCCAAACCAGTTACGGAAACTCTCTGGCAGGAAACCGCAATTAATACGTTCGTTGATATTCTGTCCAAGCATAATATACCTATTCAGCAGGATTTATGTGATGAACTTTGCGAAAAACTCAAAAACAGCGAAAGAACAAAAGATGTTTTGTATTCCGTGGCGGATATTCTCACACAAACTTACAATCCGCTTCATTCAAGCGGGCTTATGAAAACAAAAGTGCAAATAGCCGTCAGCCTTGCAAAAAGGTTTGACTTGCCGAAACATGAAATTGATAATCTGCGTATAGCAATGCTTCTTTATGATATCGGCAACATTATGCTGCCTGTCGAATTGCTGCAAAAAACCGCACCGCTTACGGAAGATGAACGTAATCACATAAAAACTCACCCGATAATCGCGGCAAGAGAAATATTAAAGCCGATATCATACATTCAGGACATTATACCAATTGTCGAACATCACCACGAAAATTGGGACGGCACGGGTTATCCCGAACAGAAGTCTAAAGATGAAATACCAATGACTTCCCAGATAATTTTGATTGTTGATGCATATTTTGCACTAACCGAACAGAGAACATACCGCCAAAAACTCAGTCCGCGTGAAGCTTTAAAGATTATTCAGGATGAAGCGGGTAAAAAATGGAACAACACACTCGTTCAGGAATTTGTTACTTTAATTGAACATGATATTGATTAAAAATGAAAGAAAAAGAATTTATCCGTACAATAAAAAGTATTCTGAAATCATCATATATAGGTGATGACTGTGCTTACCTGACGGATGAAAATATAGTTGTGACTCAGGACAGTCTTGTTGAGGATGTACATTTTAAAAGAGATTTTATAACTCCTTTTGAACTCGGTTTCAAATCAACAGCCGTAAACATAAGCGATATTTGTGCCTCAGGTGCAAAACCCAAATATCTTACCGTATCATTATCGCTTCCGCCCGACATTACGAAAAGTTTTGTGGAAGATTTTTATAAAGGTGCAAAATCCGCCGCAAACGGTGCTGCTATTGTCGGAGGCGACTTGACGGGAAGTGATAAAATATTTGTGAGCATAACGGCAATAGGTTCTGCAGAAGGCAGAAAAATTTCTTCAAGAAGTAACGCAAAAATCGGGTACAAAGTCATTGTATCGGGAAATCACGGTTCTTCCGCAGCAGGGTTGAAATCAATTGAAAAAGGTTTAAAGAACAATAAATTTGCCAAAATTCATCTTATGCCCGAACCGCAAATTAATTTTTCAAAACAAATAGCCGAAAATATCACCTGCGATTATGCTATGACCGACACTTCGGACGGACTTGCGGATGCATTAATGCAAATTGCTATAGAAAGTAACAAGGTTATAGAAGTAGATTTTGAAAAAATTCCCTGCGATAAAGAAATTAAAAATTACGGTAATCCTTATGATTTAGTGCTTTTCGGCGGAGAAGATTACCAACTGGCTGCCGCAGTACCTGAAAATTTACTCGCAAAAATAGAAAATTATACCGTTATAGGCGAAATTCTGCCCGTTGAATACGAAGCGGGATTAAAGATTAATTACAACGGACAAAGTTATTTTTACAATCTTGAAAGTATTAACAAGAAAATATATAATCATTTTGAGGAATAAAAATGAATTTAAAATACAAAGTAAATGCTGTTATACCTGCAGGAGGAACATCTTCCCGTTTCGGGACTAAGAATAAACTTCTTGAAAAAATTAACGGCAAAGAGGTTATAAAGTATACCGTCGATGCGTTTGAGTGTTCCGAAATCGACAAAATTATCGTCTGTGCAAATATTGCCATAAAAGATGAATTGGAGCATATTTTCCGCAATTACAAAAAAACGGAAATTATTCGGGGCGGAGCAACAAGGCAAGATTCGGTATTTAACGGGCTTAAAGCTTGCGAATGTGATTATGTTTTGATACATGATGCCGCAAGACCCATGATATCAACTGATTTGATTAATCGCACAATTGAAACCGTAATTGATAAAAAAGCGGTTACGGTTGTCACTAAAACAATAGATACAATTAAAGAAGTAAAAGACGGCAAAATAATAAAAACGGTAGACCGTTCAAGACTTTATAACACACAAACGCCTCAGGCATTTGAATACAATTTAATCAAACATGCACATGAAAAACTTCAGGGACAAAATTTTACCGATGATGCAGGGATGTTGGAAAAATTAAAAAAGGATGTTTACATTCTGGACGGCAGTTACAAAAACATCAAAATTACAACTTTGAATGACATAGATATAGCCAAAATATATTTGTCCTAAAATAATCATTAATAAAAAGGTTTCCTTTTTCTTTTGGAAACCTTTCTCACTAACACTAACCGTTTTATATGGATTATCCCTCTTTACCTAATATGAGGAATCTGACTTATTTTAAAATTTCCGCAGGATTTAATCCGGCTTGTTCAAGTGCATGGCATAGTGATAAATAATCCTTTCCCGTGTAATCTTTTCCTTTGTATCTGATTTTGAATTCTTTAAAATTGCCTTTGGAATCGGTAACAACTTCGACGCCTGCGGGGATAGCAGTTATATTATCGCGTTCAAGGCATTCTTTCATATCTTTAATAAATTGTTCTTTTTTCTGTTCAATTTTTTCTTTTTGTTTTTTAGATGCTTCGGCTTTCTTGCTTTCATCAGCTTTTTTTGATTCTTCCGTTTTTTTATCACCGGCTTCAATTTCTTTATAGCAGGCATCTTTTACTTTTTTGACAAGTGCGTTTACGGTATCTTGAATATCGTCATCATCTCTGTAATTCATCCAGTTTGCTTTCATTGCATTTCTTGCTTTTGTAACTTCTTCGGTAACATCAATTCCGTACTTTTCCGCTCTTTCTTGAAGTAAATCAACAATAATTGATGCAATTTCTTCTTTTTGACCGAATTCACATTCATCCATAAGAGTTTCAATCAAACCGTCTTTATCAGCTTTATATCTTCCGACTTTCGCATAGGAATTGTCCCATTGTTCAAACAGTTCCAAAATATTATCGGAATTTACCAGAGACTCATTTATTAATAAATTTCTAAGTCCGAGTTCATTATCATCATAATTTGTTCCGACATAATAAACAGCTTTATCTATTAACCGGCAAACGCCATCCATATCTTTAACTTTCTGTTTATGCCGTTCTCTTAAATTTGCAGCAACGGGAGTTTGATTAGCTCCTGCGGGTACTCCGTCAGAATCTCCGGCATCACCATCATCTTCGGCATCGCCATCTTCATTTTCGGCATTTATTTCCTGAGCAAGCTTACCTGCCAGTTCGGAACATCCCCTTTGAATTTCCTGTATTGACTGAGCCGAACCGGTTATGGCATCCGCTATGGATTTTGCGGTACAAACATCCGACGTTTCTTTTAATTGTTTTTGTAATTCTTTAAGTTGTTCAAGAGCTTCTTCTACCTGATTATATTTTTCCTGAAGTTGTGCCTTTTGTTCTTCGCTTAATTGGTCTGATTTTAATATTTCACTTATTTGCGTGGCAGTACCTTCAAGCCCCTTAATAAATTTATCGGCATCATAATTTCCCCGCCACTGATATCCGTTAACGGGGCTATCGGGCATTTGATTAACCACCCCATATAACATGGGGTTTGTCATTGCATAATATCCCGTGTTATTGGCAAGCATCATATCAAACGGAGAAGCATCCGTTGGAAAATATCTTGGAGGAATTCCATACATTCCAAAGCAATTCAACGGCAAACTGCAAGAGTATGTCGAGTCAGCATAAAGCGGGTAACCCGCTCCCGAATTTATTGGTCGTATGTATTGATAGTCAGAAGACATTTTAATATTCCTCGCTTGTTTCCTCGTATATATATAAAAAATCTTTCTTCACGAAAATTGCATGCCGGCATGTGTTTAAGGCTGTCCGACATAACCAAAAGGCTTATCTAATAAGCGTTTAGTCAACTGTTAAAATTTGTAACAATTTTCCTTTATTGTTTTATTGTGTTGCAAAGAACTTCTATAATGTCATTTTTTGAAATTTCTGGATTAATTTCTTTTACGGAAATTATTGACTCAAAATCAATATTTTCGGGGAATATTTTTTTAAGGAGATTTTTATCGTAATCATATAAAATTGAACCATGTTGAAGAATATAACCTTCTTTACGGAATTGGGCGGAGCCTATAAGTTTTTTCCCTTCAAAGCACAAATCCGCACCCGTTGAAACAAGCATACAATAGTCTTTATGACCGCAGGCTTTTTTTTGACCGCCAAAGTCAAGATTTACGGAAAGTTTTGAAAATGCTTCAATTAAAATTTGTGAAATTTCTTTATAAGATGTAATTACATTTTCACCGCCGCGTAAAAAATTTACGGGACAAACAAAACTGTATGTAATCTCGTCGGCATGTAAAAGTGCTCTGCCGCCCGTAAGCCGTCTGACAACGTCAATATTCAGCTCTTTAAGGAGATTTTTATCAAGAAAATTATCCTTCTGGTTTCTGCCCAGAGAAACACAATACGGTTTCCAACCGTACAAGCGGAATACGGGTTCACGTGCCGAAAACTTTATCGCATTTGAAAGCAAATCCAAATCCGTCTGCATATTGTTAATTCCGGTATTAACTTCGTATGGTATAAATTTCATTATTTATCTTTGTCTCTCTTTGCAAGTTCCGTTTCAAAATTTCTAAAAACTTCATTACCCACAAACTGTTCCAAAGCGGCACGTTTTGTATAAAAATCCGAACGTGCTTTCATCTGCATATCAAGTGCAGTTCTGTAATATGCATCGGTAATTAAAATTATTTCACGCGACGAATTTTGGGACATATCGAAATTTTTCTTTCTGTCTGCGACCATTTGATTTACCATGGATAATTTTTTTCTTGAAGTCATATACTCATAATACAAATCAACTGTTTTTTGCTGTAAATCTTCAACTTTTCTGACAAGAATAATCATATCGGCATCGGTAACTTTTGAATATTTATAGTTAAGTGCTTTTGTATCCTGTGACATAATACCCAAAACATTTCCGCCCAGTATTGAACCCGTTGCAAGAATAGGGTTTCCCATGCCTGCACCGATTAACGTCGACATGCCTGCAATAGTTTGTAAAACTTTTTTAACCGATTTTTCATCGGGCTTATCTTCCTCGGGATTTGCAAGCTTATACAAAGCAAAGTTTATTGTATCGCTCTGAGAAGCTGCACCCTGCCACAAAAGAGACAAGTCACCCGTCATTGTTTCCTTGTCAATTTCCAAATCAGTCGATATTTCTTTTGAAATTTGTTTAATACTTAAATCCGCATAGGTTAATTCCGATATATCAGATTTATTCTCCTGAGTTTTAACGTACTCTTTTGCAAGCTTTTCGGCTTTACTTTCCTGTTTTGCTTCAACATATTTGTTTTCGGGAACTTCCGAAATCCCTAAACGATAAGCGGCATCATGAATTGAAGTTACATCGTCAAGAGTTGCCGCAGAACACGACAGGGAAAAAATTATTGATATGACAACCGGCAAAATTCTTCTCATTGCGGCACCGCCTTGCTGTTTATCAGCGTAGAATTATAATTATACTGATAAAGATTTAAGTTATCAACTACTTTTTTGCCCGCAAGACGCTGTAATTCAAGATGGTACCTCTTAGCGTTTTCGAAATAATAAAATTCTTCAATCCGCATATTATCGTACAGTGAAGAAGATATGGTAATATCCAAAATATCTTCGCTGTCAAGTGCATTGGTATAATTTCTGTTATATAAAAGCATTCTCTGTCTTGTTTCTTTCAACTGAGAAAGAGAGTTTTTATAGTTGTAATATGCATTAATAATTTTGTCCTGCAAATTTTCGACAAGCCCCGCAAGTTCAATAAGTTCGGTATCGGTAAGCGGGATTTCCTGCGGCATATTTTTTTTGTTGATAAGATTTTGTGCGAGTCTGCCTGCCGCAAACGCCGACGACTGTACCAGATAGTCCGAACCCACAAGATAAGGAGCAAAAGATGCTCCGGCTATTACGGCTGATAAAGTTTTTGCCATAAGCGAAGAATGTATTCGGCGTTGACTTTCGGGAGTAGCAAGTTTTTTTAATGCAAAACCTATTACCTGATTATTTTCAACCGTACCTTTCCATAAATTTTCTATATCTTCAACATCTTTTTCTTTCTGCATTTTTACAAGTTCTTTTAGAACTTCTTCATCGCTTATAACAAGGGATTTTTTCGAATAATCATTATTCTGTAGCTCTATTTTTTTTTGCTCCACACCGTTCAGCCGAACGCTTTCCTCAGCATAAGAAAACGGAACAAAAAACAGTATTGCCAATATCCCCGCTAAAATCTTTTTCATAATTAATTTATAACACAAGAAAAATAATAAATCCAATGACTGATTAAGTTATACATCATTTGGTTGTTCTGCTCAAACGGAAAAAATTTTAGAATATATCTTGAAGGAAGATATAATGGCAACGGAGAGCATTAATAAAAACGATTATATGACCCCGCCTTGTGCTGAAAAAACGGTTAAATTAAACTCGTATTTTTTGAAAGCAACTGCTTTAAGGCGTGAAAATCTGTACAAAGAAGCTGTTTCCAACTATCTTAATGCCATACTGGTTGACAGAAACAATGCATATTCATATTACGGTCTGGGAATATGTTTTAAACACCTTCATAATTACACCAAAGCAATAAAATATCTGGAAAAAGCATCACTGATTAGAGAAGATTTTTACGAAGCGTTTTATGAACTCGGTATATGCCATTTGCTTGAAGGTATTCCCTGCGGTGCAATTAAAAACTTTGTACGTGCGGTTCAAATAAATCCCGATAATCCCGATGCCATTTTACAACTGGGAATTTCACACGAGATATGTGAAGATTACGAAATGGCGTTGATGATTTACCAGAAACTTATTGAAAATTCGCCGGAATATATAAAAGCTTACGACCACAAATCCTCACTTTTAATGAAAATAGGAAAATATAAAGAAGCAAGTATTATTTTAAATAAAATTATTAAAATAAATCCCGATTATTACAAAGCTTACGCGGGAATAGGAATATGCTTTGACAAACTTGGCAAATATTCGGAAGCCCAAAGATATTACAGAAAATTCCTTATTAAAAAACCGCTTTCAAATAAAGCTGACTTCATTAAAGAAAGATTTAACAAAATAAAAATTCAAAAAAATCTTGCCAATAATTTAAAAATTGTATAATATCCCTTAAAATATTTTTTTATGTTAATATAAATTTGTCAGTCATATTGTAATGAGGAATTAAAATGCAAGCACGCAGGGCAGCCAGAGAACTGGCATTTATATTATTTTCGCAGTTTGATAAGCAGATAACAAGTTATTCAAAAGAAGACCTTGAAAACATAATACTAAAATCCGTAAGAATATTAACAAGCAATGCCGAAGATGAACTCAAAATAACCGTCGGTTCGCTTCTTGAAATGAAAGCACAAATTGACGATTACGAAGCCGACCACGAAACTAATATTTCACGACCCATCGGCACCCAAAATGTTCCGGTTCCGCTTCCTATGACATCCGACATGTCAAAAAGAATTGAAGAAATGATAGATATCGCCGATAAAGCCCTTCTTGCTCTTGATATAGCTGAATTTACGACTCTAGATTCGCAGCACGAAGTCCAAAATTATTCGGTTAAAATTGCCGAAGAATTTCAAAAAAATCACAAAGAAGTCGACGATATTATCAGAAAATATGCTCAAAATTGGGATTTTGACAGACTGGTGAAAATGGACAAAGACATTTTGCGTATAGCTATCATTGAATTGCTGTACATCAAAGATGCCCCGATGAAAGTTGTTGTGGATGAAGCCGTCGAATTGACAAAAAAATATTCTACCGAAGACAGTTCGGGATTTGTTAACGGGATACTCGCCAAAGTAATTGTGGATTACGGAATTAACTAGTACCTGTAAATAATCCGCACTTTTCTTTAAATTAACTTCCTAGTTCAATTATTTCATCTGCCTGAGGAGTTAAATTTTTACCGATGGATTTTTCCAATTGAGCCTTTGCCTGATTATATTGATATAAAGCGTTATAATAACTCAATTGTGCTTGCTGATAGTTTATCTGTGCGTCTTTTAACTCAGTAGGGTTTGCTTCGCCGACTCTGTATCTGCCATATGACAACTCATAGTTTTCTTTTGCCTGCTTAACCTGCAATAAGGCAACAGGCATTTGGTTTTGTTTTTCGGTTAAAGTTAAAAATGCATTTTGAATTTCCAAATAAATGGAATTTTGCGTATTCTTTGCGTTGGCTATTTCTTTGTCATACAAATATCTTGCTTCTTTAATTTCGTTTCTGATAAGCATACCGTTAACCGTAGGGAAATTCAAATAACCGCCGATATTATAACCATGGTTTGAAGTCCAGTTTTTACCCCCGATTTGGAGCTGACCTTCAACCGATAACGTCGGGTAATATGATTTTTTTACTAATTTTAATGTCTGATTTGCACTTTCAACTTTTAATTCCGCAAGTTTCAATTCCGGTCTTGCTTCTCTGGCTATTTCCACAGCCTGATTAAAAGTTATGTTAACGGGATGATAAGTCAAACGCTCTTGTACATTATATTTGTCTATAAACGGAACGCCCATAACATTATTTAATCTTGCTACTGCCAAATTTACCGCATTATCAGCCTGAATAAGCTGTAACTTGGCATTACTAAGGTTAACTTCGGCAATGGTTACGTCTACTTTTGGGTTCATTCCTATTTCATAAAAAGCCTTTGCCTGATTATAGAACATTTCGAACTTATTTACTGTATCTTCGGCAACTTTTTTGTTTTCAAAAGCAAACAACAAATTATAATATGCATCCTTAGTCTGGTATATAACCTCATTTATTGTAGCACCCAGTGTCGCTTTGTAGCCTTCATAGTCTAATCTTCTTATAGTTGCCTGATTTTGAGTTACGCCGAAGTCATAAAGCATTTGCTGCAATGTAACTTGACCGAGTATATAATAGTTAAACGTAAGGTTTCTTCCCAAAGCATCAGATAACTGTAATTGTCTTATTCTCGTATAGCCGGTTTGCCAGCTTAACTGAGGAAAATAATTAGACCAAACCTGTTTTATTCTTGAGTCTGAAGCTAAAATATCATGAAATGCCGCATTAATTTGAGGATTATTCCCGAGTGCAAGTTCAATACACTTATCAAGGGTCATGTCTATATTTTTTTCAACCGAACCTTCGATAACGAAATCAGCCGAACCGTCTGTTTTGGGTTTGGGTAAAACTGCATCGGAATTAGGGTATTCTTTTTCATTTAAAGAGTTTCCTATAGGCGGAAATTCTTCACAATATGCCTGCGAAAACATCATTGAAAATAATATTAAAGATACAACCGATAATCTTTTCAACATTTACTTTTCCTTACCCTTATTTTTATTAGCTAATCTCTTTGTCGCAAGACTCTTTGTATATACTTTTATATTTTCAACCATAACATAAAATGCAGGTACCAAAAAAGTACCGATAAAAGCTACCGCCATCATACCGCCGAATACCGTCATTCCAACAGAGTTACGGCTTGCGGCACCAGCACCTCTTGCAAAAACAAGCGGAAGCAAACCAAGTATAAATGCGATATTTGTCATCATTACGGCTCTAAATCTTAATCTCGCAGCCTGAATTGCCGACTCCTTAATCCCCATTCCGCCTTCGTGTGCATCTTTAGCAAATTCTATAATAAGGATAGCCTGTTTTGTTGAAAGCCCTATTAGCATTACCAGCCCGATTTGAGAATATAAATCAAGCGAGTAGCCTGAAACGTACTGGAAGAATAATGCCCCGACAAGTGCAACGGGCGAGATTAATAATACCGCTATCGGAAGCATCCAACTTTCATACAGCCCGACAAGAAACAGATATACAAAAACCAGCGACATCAAAAGTATCGGACCTATTTGACCTGAGGATTCCTGTTCCTGTAAAGAACTTCCTGACCATGCGTAACTCATATCCTTAGGCAAAACTTTGTCCGATATTTTTTGCATTGCAGCCATTGCCTGACCTGAACTTACTCCCTGACGGGCAGAACCGTTAATAGTAATTGCGGGATACATATTAAATCTTGTTAAACTGTACGGCCCTACAATATTGCTTACCGTAACAACCGATGATAAAGGCACCATGCTGCCCCGGTTATTTTTTACGTATATTTTATATATGTCGGCAGGTTTTTCTCTGAACTCTGAATCTGCCTGCAAGTAAACACGATAAACACGACCGTACTTATTAAAGTCATTAACGTATGATTTACCGAAATATCCTGACAGTGCAGAATAAATTTCCGAAATATTTACCCCCTGAGCAAGTGCCTTTGCTTCATCCACTTTAATCAACAATTGCGGTAAATTCGCCGTAAACGAAGTGTACACAAGTTGAAAAGCAGAATCATTGTTTGCTTCCGCAATAAGTTTTTGTGCTTCTTCGTAAAGTTCCTGCGGACTTCTGTCGCCTTTATCCAAAAGTTGATATTCAAAACCGCCGAACATACCCAAACCTGAAATAGCCGGAGGTGAAAATACAGCTATAGTTGCGGACGGATAATTGGAAAATTCAGCCTGAATTTTTTTCAATATTGACTGCATTGAAACGTCTTTGCCTTTACGTTTTGACCAATCCTGAAGCCTTGCGACAATTAATGCCGTGTTTTCACCCGAAAAACCAACCATTGTAATAGTTGTTTCAACGCCTTTAATTTTCAAAATTCTTTCTTCGATTTCCGTTGCAACCATGTCGGTTCTTGAAGCTGATGAACCGTCAGGAAGCTGTATTTGTGCGAAAACGGCTCCTCTGTCCTCCGTGGGCAAAAATCCCGTCGGAATTATGTAAAACATAAACAGAATAAATGCAATAATTGAAGAAAATACAGCCAGTGTTATTTTTGGGGAATTAATAAATATTTTTGCACCCTCAAGATATTTGTCGCGTACTTTATTAAACCAATTATCAAATTTTTGTATAAATTCAAAATCAGCTTTTTCCTCGCCTGATTTCAAAATCATAGAGCAGAGTGCGGGAGCAAGAGTTAAGGCAACTAAGGTTGACAACCCTATTGAAGATGCAATACACAAAGCAAATTGTCTGAACATTTGCCCTGTAATCCCTGCCATAAATGACACCGGAACAAACACTGCCATCAAAACCAGTGAAGTAGCTACAACAGCCCCGAAAACTTCCTGCATTGTTATTTCGGTTGCGGTTTTTGGGTCTTTACCATCCTGAATATGTCGCTGAGTATTTTCCAATACGACAATTGCATCGTCAACTACAAGTCCTACAGCAAGAACCAGACCGAAAAGTATTAAAAGATTTATGGAAAATCCCAAAAGACTCATGAATATAAATACGCCGATTAAAGATACCGGAATAGCACAAAACGGTATTAATGCCGCACGAGCACTACCCAAAAATATGTAAGTTACGAGTCCCACAAGTACGATAGCGAGTCCGATTGCATTTACAACTTCTTTAATGGATTCACGTACAAAGTCGGTTTCATCACGTTCTATTTTATATTCAATACCTTGAGGAAAGCTTTTGCTTAATTCTTTCATTTTTTTACGGATTTTATTGGACAAATCGATAGCGTTAGCTTCGGGAAGTTGACCTATTGAAATAATTGCGGAATTTTTTCCGTCTATACGTGAAAAATACGAATAACTTTCCGCTCCGAGTTCCACTCTTGCAATGTCTTTCAACTTAATTTGAGAACCGTCGGGCTTTGAACGGATAATTATGTTTTCAAATTCGGAAACATCTTTAAGACGTCCTTTTGTCCGCATTGTCAATTTAATAAGCTGTTTATTTTTCATTGGTTCAACCCCGAGGTCGCCCGCGGGGACCTGAGTGTTTTGGGACTGAATTGCGGAACTGACTTCGGATACCGATACTCCTAAATTCGCCATTTTTGTCGCATCAAGCCAAATTCTCATTGAATAATCCGAAGAACCGAATACGGTAACCTTACCTACGCCTTTAATACGTGCTAATTCGTCTTTTATAAATATTGATGCATAGTTGGCAACATACAAAGAATCATAAGTGTGTGTCGGAGAGTTTACGGCTATCATCATAATCCCCGGCCCGCCCGTGGATTTTTTAACGGAAAGCCCGTATCTCTTAACTTCTTCCGGCAAACGGGGAGTAACAAGTTGTAATTGGTTTTGTACGTTTACCACAGCCATGTCTGGGTCTGACCCGATATCAAAATATAATGTCAGTTGATATTGACCGTTTTGCGACGTTGAAGACATATAAATCATATCCTCTACACCGTTAAGCTGGGCTTCAACAGGTGCGGCAATAGTATCTTCCACAACATCTGAACTTGCACCCGCATAAGTTGCCGTCACAATAACCTGAGGGGGAGTGATGGAAGGATATTCCTCCAGAGGTAATGTATTAACCATCAATATGCCCGCAAGCATTATCGCCAATGAAATAACGATTGCAAGCTTCGGTCTTTTTATAAATAAATTTCCTGATTTTTCAGACATATTTTACCTGTTATTTTTTATTTTCGGTTTCGGACTGTTGTTTAAGTTGTGACATTTCCTCTTTTGTCACGATTTTTACGGGTTTTCCCGGAACAACTTTTTGCAGCCCATCAGTGACTATTTTATCGCCTTTTTTTAAGCCTTCGGAAATAATCCAATTATCACCGTTTTGTCCGCTTGTTTTTACGTAAACCAGCTGTGGTAAATTATTTTCGTCAAGTTTATAAACGTATTTACCCGCCTGATTTTCCAAAACGGCAGTTACGGGAGCAACCGGCACAAGGACAGGTTTATTGGCATAAAGTTTGACGGTTACGAATTCGCCGTGAATAAGTTCATTGTCAGGGTTGTCAAAAGTAGCACGCATTGTAACCGTACCTGTCGACTGGTCAACTTTATTATCCTGAAAGTCCTGAACACCCGTATGCGAATATATTGTATTGCCGTTCAAAATCAATTCAACTTTTCTGTTTATGTTAGCATCTTTGTCAGCGGAAGCCAGCAGTGTAAAGTCGTTTGATTCTATCGGGAAAGTTACGTATATGGGGTTTGTACTGTTAATAGTGGTTAAAGCACCTGTGGAAGGACTTACGTAATTCCCGACAGTAACATTGATAATTCCGACTTTCCCGTCGACGGGGGATTTAACATGTGTATACCCCAGACTGCGATTAGCATCGCTGTAAGATGCTTTAGCGGCAGCAAGCTGTGCTTTGAGGGCATCTCTTTGAGAAAGCATCTGGTCGTACTGTGCTTTTGCAATGTAATCTTTTTTTACAAGTTCTTCGGCACGCTGGAGTTGTTTTTGAGCATAATCAAGCTGAGCAGCCAAATTCTTTACATTTGCGGCGGCAGAATTTGCGGCATTCCTGTATTCGGCAGGTTCTATTTGAAACAATACCTGACCTTGCTTTACGTAGTCGCCTTCTTTAAAATAACTTTTTTCCAAATATCCCGAAATTCTGGCAAGAACATCGACTCTGTATTTGGATGTAACCCTTCCGGGAGCTTCAAAACTTCTTATAACACTCTGTTCTGTTATTTCTTCCGCAACGATTTCGGGGGCGGGTTTATTTTTCATCATCTTGCCCTGCATAATTTTACCGAACAAAGAAAACCCGTACCTCAACAATATTGCGGCGATTATTACGGATAAAAATATTATAATATTTTTTTTCATTGCCTCTCCCCTGTATACCTGCTTTTATTTTAGAATAAACAGATGTACTGTCAATCATGTAATATTCATTTACAGTCACCTGTACAAGAACAATATACGGCTGAATAATAACCGATTATCTGTTTTTGTGCAATGACATTAAAATATCTTTTATTATTTTAAGTTCTTTTTTATCCGAAATTTGAATTAAATCATAGATTTTATTTCTTAAATCGTCATTTAATCCGATATTTTTATTAAAAAATTTATTGATATCTATATCAAGAACTTCAGAAATATTAATAAATGTTTCAAGAGAGGGATAAGAATTACCGTTTTCTATCATGCACATCTGGCGGGTGGAAATATCAATTTGCTCGGCAAGTTTTTCCTGCGAAATGCCTTTTTCAAGACGAATTCTTTTAATTTTTTTCCCTATGATATCTTTACTTATATCCATAAACCCTCAAATAAAGTATATATTTAATTAAAACCATGTTTAAGGAAATTAACATCCATATACTTGACAAATTGATATAAATATCGTATATTGTATGAGTGAACTATAAGAAAGGCGGATTATATGAAATCTAAAAAATTTATGAATGCAAACGCATTTACACTTGCGGAAGTGTTGATTACTTTAGGTATTATCGGGGTTGTTGCAGCTATGACTATGCCAACGTTACTGAATTCTACTCAAGGTGCTCAATATAAAACCGCATACAAAAAAGCGTTATCAGTTTTATCACAGGCAGTTGTACTTAACATAGCATTAGATGATTACGGTTTGGCCGATACAACAGTAACATCTACAGACGGCACATCTCCAAGTATGTACAATTTGTTTAAAAATCGTATGAATGTCGTTAAAACAACCACGAGTACATACAGTATTTCAGGATTTGAACCCAGTTCAAGCAACTATAACTTCTTCTTTAATGACGGTATTTCGTTATCATTCCCGGATACTGCAAAAGGATGTACGGAAGCTAGCCCTTGTAAAGGTTTTATTGATGTAAACGGTGAAAAAGCTCCTAACAAAAAAGTTACATGTGACGGAAATACAAAAGATGATAATTGCGTTGTAAGTAATCCTACAGACGTTTATCCGGTCATCATGTATGACCAATCTATACTTCCTAACTCTGATGCAGCAAAAGCTGTATTGTTCGGAAAATAAAGTTCTTGTAAAAACGAATCTTTTAGAGACCGGAAATCTTTTATACCGGTCTTTTTTTTGTTATTTTTTCAAAAAATCCAAAACTTTTTTTAATGCTCTGCCTCTGTGAGAAATCATATTTTTGTCGTTTTCTGACATTTGAGCCATTGTAAGTCCCGTATTTTCTACCAAAAATATCGGGTCATATCCGAAACCGTTTGTTCCGCAAGGCTCAAAAGCGATTTGCCCCTGACATTCACCGCGTGTTTGAAATATAATTTCACCTTTTTCATTTAAAAGCGTCATTGCACAGACAAATTTTGCACTTCTGTCTTTGGTATTTTTAAGAGCGTTTAAAAGCTTTTCAATTCTGTTTTTCGGGGTATCCGCATAACGTGCCGAATGAATTCCCGGTTCGTCGTCAAGAGCTTTTACACACAAGCCCGAATCATCCGCCAGAGAGTACATGCCTGTCAAACGGTTGGCTTCTTTGGCTTTTATGTAAGAATTTTCTTCAAAAGTCGAGCCGTTTTCATCTGGCATAAAATCTTTCGGCGGAAACACAAATTCCGTATCAAAACTGCCAAGACTTTTGGCTATTGCTTTTAATTCCTGAATTTTATGTTCATTTCCGGTAGCAAAAACAATTTTCATAACTATTTTCCGTATCTTCTGTTTCTTTTTCCGTATTCTTGTATTGCCAGAGCGAGCGAGTCGCCGTTAAAATCAGGCCAGAACTGATTTGTAATATATATTTCGGAATAAGCTATCTGCCATAACAAATAATTGGAAATTCTTTGTTCCCCGCCCGTGCGTATCAATAAATCGGGATCGGGCATGTCTTTAGTGTAAAGATTTTGCATAACGGTATCTTCCGTAATATCTTCAGGATTTATCAGTCCTTTCTTTACCTTATCGCAAATACTTTGTACGGCACTTACTATTTCATGCCGCGAGCCGTAATTGAAAGCTATTTGAAAATGCACTCCGCTGTTGTTTTTAGTAACTTCTACCGCATTGTAAAGAATTTTTTGCAGCTTAGGATTTAATTTTTTTATATCACCTATAAAATTAATTATTACATTCTCTTTATGCATTTCATCAAGTTCATTTTCAATGGTTTTAGCGAACAATTCCATTAAAAAATCAACTTCTTCCTGTTTTCTGTTCCAGTTTTCGGTTGAAAACGCATAAACGGTCAAATATTTAACTCCGTATTTGTCGCAAGCTCTCAGTGTTGATTTTAAAGCATCCACACCTTTTTTATGTCCGAAAGCCGAAGGAAGATTTTTTTCTTTTGCCCATCTTCGGTTCCCGTCCATGATTATTGCAATATGTTTCAAATCAGTTATTTTTACTATTTTTTCCGTATCGGATATCAAATTATCAGTTTTTAATTTCATAAAACTTACCGGCTTTTATATTCTAAGAATAACACAAATAAAATTTTACAACAGATTTATTTTGTTATATAGTTGGCATATAGATTAGATAAGGAATAAAAAGCATGCAAGTATCATTAAACTGGTTAAACGAATTTGTAGATTTATCGGACGTCGATGTGGAGCAAATAGCACATGAGCTTACCATGAGCGGTTTGGAAGTTGAAGGCATGGAAGAAGTTAAGCCTAAATTTACCGATATCAAAACCGTAAAAATTGAAAAAATTGATAATCATCCGAATTCGGACAGACTTCATCTCGTAACCGTTAATACGGGTGCAGGATTAAAAACCGTTGTTTGCGGGGCACAAAATATTCAAGAAGGGCAGATTGTTCCTTATGCAACCGTCGGTTCGCAAGTCCTTGACAGAAAGACCGGTGATATGTTTACGCTTACTGCGGCGGTAATCCGCGGAGTCGAATCACAAGGCATGCTTTGTTCGGCTGATGAACTCGGTGTTGCGGAAAGAGGTTATCAGGAAGAAGACGGTATTTTAATACTTAACAGAATTTTCCCTGACGTTAAAATCGGTGAAAATGTTGAAGATGTGCTTGGTTTTGATAAAGATTATATTCTTGACGTTGCACCAACCGCCAACAGAGGAGACCAAATGTCGGTAATCGGGGTCGCAAGAGAATTGAGTGCAATATTCAATAAACCTTTAAAATTTTCACCTCTTGAATGTACTAAAGATTTGACGACCGACGAATTTAAAGTGGAAATTATTGATAAAGATGTTTGCAAATATTATTCGCTGGGGATTTTAAAAGACATAAAAATTAAGCCTTCTCCCGAATGGATGCAAAAAAGACTTACGGCATCGGGAGTCAGAGCGATAAATAATGTTGTTGATATAACTAATTATGTCATGCTTGAATACGGGACACCTTTTCACGCATTTGATTCTGACAAGCTTGACGGATATCTTTGCGTAAGACGTGCAAAAGAAGGTGAAAGCCTGATAACACTTGACGGTATAGAAAGAAAATTAACCCGTGACAGCGTATTAATAGCAGACAAAACCGAAGGCGTTTGTCTTGCGGGGGTTTTCGGAGGACAAAATTCCGAAATCGATGATAATACAAAAAATATTGCACTTGAAGCTGCGTATTTTACACCTGCAAGCAACAGAAAAAGTTCAAGAAGTGTCGGTTACAGGAGTGAAGCATGTGCAAGGTTTGAGCGGGGAATTGATATAGAAGCGGTAAAACCTGCACTTATGCGTGCAATGCAGTTAATGGTTGAATTGGCGGATGCAAAAATAGTCGGAGTTGTTCAGACGGGTGAAAATTCCGCTCAACAAATCGATATTACTTTACGTTACACACAAATAAAAAGAATTTTGGGTTGTGAAATAGCACCTCAAAGATGTATTTCCATTCTCGAAAATCTCGGGTTTAAAATGCTCGGCGGTAATGAAATTGCAGCAAAATTCAGAGTTCCTTCCTTCCGTACGGGGGATGTAACACGCGAAATTGACCTTATTGAAGAAGTTGCGAGAATTAACGGGTTTGACAAAATTGCCCCGACACTTCCCGATAAAAATCAATTACCGCAAATAACTCTTGAAGAAAAAGTTCTCAAAAAAGTTCATGAAATTATGCTTTCATCAGGGCTTAGCGAAATTGTTACAAGTTCATTAACAGGCAAGCCGACTCTTGAAAAATATATGGTCGGATATGATGACTCCAAAGCGGTTAAAGTTCTTAATTCGGTCAGTGAAGAATGCACAATGCTAAGGCAGTCTCTTGCCGCAAATATTTTGAATTGCCTTAAATACAACTATGATAACGGGCAGAAAAATATTTTTGCATACGAAACGGGAAGAACATATTCCGTTGAAAACCCTGCCGATGAAAAGAATTCCGGTGTGAAAGAGACTAAGGTGCTTGCGGGAATTTTGACCGGAGATATTGAAAATTCAAAATGGGAAAACAAAAATCAAACTGATTTTTATACTCTGAAAGGAGTTATGGACAAACTTTTTACGGAACTCGGAATTGAAAAGCGAATTAAATTAACGGAATTTTCGTCCGACGATGTAATGCTTCACCCTTACAGAAGTGCTAAAGTTAACATTTTAGGCAAAAACCTTCTTGATATAGGTTATTTCGGGCAAATTCATCCGCTGTTGAAAGATAAACTTAAACTTAATCAGGACGCTTTTATATTTGAAATTAATCTTGATGAGATTATTGCCGTTGTAAAAGAACAGACTGCAAGATACAAAAAACTTCCGCAATACCCTGAAGTAAGACGCGATTTGGCATTTATTATAAATGAAAATGTCAGCTTTGACGATATACAAAAAGTTATTAAAGGCGGTATTCAGCAAAATATTTTCAAAGGCAGTGAAATATTTGATGTTTATCAGGGTGATAATATCGAAAAAGGCTGTAAAAGTCTTGCTTTCCGGATAAAAATGCAGGATGAAAATGCAACTTTGACTGACGAAGTTATTGAAAAGCAGATGGATAACCTCAAAATTAAACTTCAAAAAACTTATCCGGATATTTCTTTCAGAGAATAGTCATAATATTTTTTAATATTTTATGGATATTTTCCCGAAAAAGTGATAGTATGTTTTTCAGTCAGGGGTAATGATATGAAAAAGATATTGTTGTTTATTGCTATTTTAATGGTGACTGTCGTTTTTTGCGACGTGAAAGTTTATGCATTTGATATTGTTCCGCAGTTTGTGAGCATGGTTCAAACAAACACAGTCGGACTCGTAAAAGTATCAAATATACTTAATCTTTATTTGGAGCCTGATACAAATTCTCAACCGTCGGATGTTATTGTCTGGGAAAAATCCGGAATTACCCCTAATACAATTAATGCACAAGATTTGTTTGTTATTTTTCTTCCTGACGAAAATAAAGCTTATATGGCTGTACAAGAGGAAAACAACGGCTGGTATAAGGTAATTTATAACAATACAACGGGAGATACGGCATGGATAAAGTCCGATTCCGACTGTGATTTTTATTTGTGGGAAAATTTTCTTGAAACTTTCGGTAAAAAATACGGATTGAAAATTTTGGAAGGAACAAACTACGATGAACGGGAAATATATTCGGAGCCTGACGATTATTCAAATGTTATCGGGCATGCAAATAAATTGGAAAAAATTAACCTTCATTCCGTAAAAGGCAACTGGGTTTGTGTAAGTGTTACCGACAAAAATGACAAAACTGTTACGGGCTATATTCAGTGGCGGGATGAAAACGGTATAAAATATCTTTTCCCTGATATTCCCTAGCTTTTGACACAACCTGAGCACAATGATATACTAATATCAGGAGATTTGGTATGAAAAAATTTTTAATATTTTTTGTTTTTTTTATGTTCGAAATTGTATACTCACCTAAAGTTTACACGGCACAGGAGGTAATTCCGCGTTCGGTTATTACAAATAATTTAAACACAATAGGGCTTTATCAAATTGTTGATAATATAACCGTATACAAAGAACATTCAGAAAACTCGGATATAATCTATTCTGCAAAAATAACCGACGGAAAGCTTTTCCCCGAAGACATAAACGCAAAAGACCTGTTTTTGCTGTATATGCCGTCAAAACATCTCGGTTTAATTTCCGTTACCGATGAAACTGATGACTGGATAGAGGTCATCTATGATATTCCGAAAGGCAGCAAAGGCTGGATTAAGAATGACGACCCTTATAAATTTATGACGTGGTTGAATTTCTATAATATGTACGGACGTAAATACGGACTTATGATGCTAAAGGGTATTCCCGAAACGGTAAAAACTTTGCATGTTTCAACGTCTGACACATCTCAAACCGCAGGCACAATCAACATTCCTCAAAAAATTAATCTTAATGCCATAAAAGGCAACTGGGCATTGGTAAGTGTTTTTGACATTGATAAAACCGCAAAAACGGGTTATGTAAGATGGCGAAGCGACGACGGTATAAAATACTTTTTCCCCGCCATAAAGTAATAAACCGCTCGTTTTTTTTGTCGGGTAATCTTCAGACGGGCAAAGCCCGTTTTCCTCTTTGCAGATTTTTGTCAAAACTTTATCGGGTAATCGTCAGGGATTTTCCACCCGTTATACTGAATTATAGCTGCACAATTCAGTGTTTCATTTGATGTATTAGTATTTTTACAGCCTGCTTTTAAAGTTTCATAATTACCATCCCAATAATATTTCCAAGGTTCAAAACCTTTGTTATAATTATATCTCCAAGCATAATTAGTTGAATTAGGCATAAAATTAAAATTAAATGCACATTTGCCAAAATCACATTTACCTTTAGCTGAAGCGTAGAAAAGCCAATCTCTTGTATTAGCAATATTCATTTGAAGCAACGCTGTTCCGTCGGAGAAATATATTTTTAAACGTCCATACGAATCAATTTCTTCTTTAACTATTTTTAAATTTGGAGCCAGATATTTGTTAAACCACTTTTGGGCTTCTGAACTTCCTTCGATAGGTTTTCCCTTTTCATCAAATTGTGCACCACTTAAGTCCTGATACCAGTATTTTTTATCTCCATATTGAACTTCCGCCAATTGCACCGCTTGGTTTATTGATGAATAAAACTTTGCTAAACGGGTTTCAACAACTTTCTTTTGGTGCTTCGCGATTAATGACGGCATAGTCATTGCCGCTACAATACCGATAATCCCGAGGGTGATTAAGACCTCCGCCAAAGTAAAGGCGAGTCTGTCATTCTGAACTTGTTTCAGAATCTTTTTAACTTTTAAAATTTTTTCTTTCATGTTTTGTTCCTTTCTTTTTTTATTAATTACTGTTTATTGAAAACTATAACTACCCATGTCACCCTGAACTCGTTTCAGGGTCTTATTTATTCGGTATTGGTACATAATCCTGAAACGTCTTGGATATACTTCAATGCATGCAGAGGCTTGTTATTCAACATAGTTGTGGACATTGACTTTGGTCTAGTTTCTTTTCTATTTAAAGACTTGATAAGGCTCAGATGCTGAAACAAGTTCAGCATGACATGGGTGGGTGTCATTCCGCAACATAACCTGTACAAAATGTCTGTTTGCAACGATAATGTAT
>CANPZB010000014.1 GCA_947588755.1 Candidatus Gastranaerophilales bacterium
TCCGGTAACGAGCTGATGTTCGTACCGCTCAAATCCAAATAACCCCCGACAGTGAGGTTGTCCGGTAACGAGCTGATATTCGTACCTCTCAAATCCAAACCACCCCCAACAGTGAGGTTGTCCGGTAACGAGCTGATATTCGTACCGCTCAAATACAAACCACCCCCAACAGTGAGGTTGTCCGGTAACGAGCTGATGTTCGTACCGCTCAAATCCAAATCACCCCCAACAGTGAGGTTGTCCGGTAACGAGCTGATATTCGTACCGCTCAAATCCAAATAACCCCCGACAGTGAGGTTGTCCGGTAACGAGCTGATATTCGTACCGCTCAAATCCAAATCACCCCCAACAGTGAGGTTGTCCGGTAACGAGCTGATATTCGTACCGCTCAAATCCAAATAACCCCCGACAGTGAGGTTGTCCGGTAACGAGCTGATGTTCGTACCGCTCAAATCCAAATAACCCCCGACAGTGAGGTTGTCCGGTAACGAGCTGATGTTCGTACCGCTCAAATACAAATCACCCCCGACGGTGAGGTTGTCCGGTAACGAGCTGATATTCGTACCGCTCAAATCCAAATAACCCCCGACGGTGAGGTTGTCCGGTAACGAGCTGATGTTCGTACCTCTCAAATCCAAACCACCCCCAACAGTGAGGTTGTCGTTATCGATTACATAATCAATTTTGTACGCATCTAAATAAGTTTTTAAATCAAAATATTTTGTTTTCATCTTTTCACCTCTATTTTAAAATTACTAATTCCTTTAAACATTGTCATAGTACCCCTCTCGCCATTTTAAGCGGCTAAATACTAAGTCATTCTTATTTACTCCGTACTTTTCAAAAAACTTTACTTCACCCATGGTCTCTAAGTCGTAATTTGTTATCGGAGCCATGAATATAATCTTTTGTAAGTGTTCAATTCTTTTATAAAACTCGGGCGAGTTTTTTCTTATCGATTTTCGGACAAAATGATGCGCTTGCATTCCATGCCACGATACCGGCACGTCTTTAAGACGTCTTAACTTCCCGTTACGGAAAATAAACGACGGATATTTATTTAAATCGTCAGCTATACTAGGCTGTCTTTTCATTCCAAAAATACCTTTTGTAGCGTATTGTTTTCTTAAATTTTTTGCCGCCTATCTCTGATTCGGTCGTTTTACTTTCCCAAGTATCCGCTATCGAATTATAGCCGTATTTTGCTCTTAAATCGCGGATAATTCCGTGCGGACAAGTACACCAAACTAATTGTTGAATTTCAAGTGTACTCAGCGTTTTGTATTTTTTCAAGTAATTTTCAACCTGTTCGATTTTACTTGGCATACTCCCCCTTCCTTGCCTGTTCACGAACTTTTTGGAAAAAGTCCGGCGGCAATTTTACTTCGTTTTCAATCGTTTCTATTTGCTTAATTTCTGTGTTTTGTTTGGCTTTTAAACGCTCTGTGCGCTCTTTTTCTTCATCGAGTATCGTTTGATAATCGCCGCTATTGATGATTGTACGCATATAAGCGTTGAAGTTTCGCACATTGTTGCGTTTACAGAAAGATTTAAAAATCTCTCTCTCTCTTTTTCCAATTCGCACCACCGGTTCATTCGGATTTACGTGCGTGCGCACGTTATAGAGAGAGAGATTTATCTCTCTCTCTTTCTTTACTTCTTGTTTGTTGTCGTTTTCATGACAAGTTGCGTGTCGTTTGCATGTCGCTACTTCAGTTGTATCACTGTTAGAGCTTGCGTTTTCGCTTGTCGTTTGTGTGCCATTTTGCGTGTCGTTTGCATGTCGCTCGTTTGTCGCTACTTCGGTTCTATTACTGTCAGAGTTTGTGTTTCCGTTTGTCGCTGACTTTCTGTTTTCGTTAGTTTCTGACTTCCCGTTTTCTTGCCATTTAGACCAATTCAAAATCGTAATCAAAGTAAATTGATTATTTGTTTTAATTTCAATTTCGCCGGATGCGCTTAATCTTTCTATTGAAGTTCGAACTTGTCTGACAGTCAGATTAGTCTCTTGCGCAAGTCTATTGTATGAAGTTATAAGCTGACCGGCTTTTATCACTTGCCCACGCCATTTTTTCTCGTCGTGATTTGCGATTAACAGCAAGTGTATAAAGGTTACTTTAGTTGGTATATCTTTGTACCATTCCCATTCTAAAGTTTGTCTATAAAGTTTGATGTACCCCTTCATCTGTCGTCTTTTCCTTTTCCTTTGGAATAAAAGCCTCAATATAAAAATCGGGTGCTTTTTCATTGTCTTTTTTGTTTTTGTTTTCAACCATTACAAACCGCTTCAATTTGTCAATTTGAAACGGCATTATTGCTTCATCAAAAAGTAATGAATAACCGTACTCTACATTCCCTGCATCTGATTCTTTTTTCTTTATCCATGCCGCACCAATTCTTGTCATAGTTCCATTTCCTCCAATTTCTGTGATAACTCTTTGTTTTTCTTTACTTTGTGATAGTTATAAAAAACATCCTCTTTCTTTTCGCCGTTTCTCAGTCGTTTATATAACAACCTGAATTGTTCAATATCCTCACTATTGAAAGCGAAAGCCTCATTATGAACATAATTCTCTAAATCAGCTTGAGTAATACCAAAGGGCTTGAATTTTGCTATAATATCTTTTATCTCTTGCGGAATAGATATTATCGGCTCTGATTCAAATTGTTTGGATGTTTCTTTTCGATATTCTTTAGGTAAAGCCCAGTTTGGCAACTCCGGTGGTTTACCTTTGATTTTATAAGATTTTCCGTAGCCTTCAATATCTACCCATTGAGTGGGGATTTTATATAAATATCTGCCTATCCCCCATTGTGTGGCGCATCTTTTCATTGCACCGGATAAACCGCCTTTTGTGGCATCCATATTGCTATCATCTGCGCCATCCCACTTTGTAATCCATTCCCCTTCGTGAAGAATAGAGATGCCGCATAATTGCTTGCTTGTTTTCCATTCTCTAAACTCATTACGCCAGCCGAATATTCCGAATATATCATCGAGCCTTTGTTGTATAGCTCGTGCCGTTATATACGGCAGGGCGATACCTTTTGTTTTTGCCGTATTTGTCGCCCCTATTCGCCATTCAATCTCATTCGGCTTAAAGGGAGCGTTTAATTTTTCCATAATTTCATCATTCATAATTAAACCTCATATTTTAAAATTTCTTTATCCACCCAGTACGGGGCATAACATACACCGTTTTCTTTGTCAAAATTACTTAATAAATCATCGGGTTTAGGTGCAAGGCTCATTTCGATAACATCATTTGAGTATGTACCCCATAGCCCTTTATCTTTACAATCAACAAATTTTTCGATTGCCAATCGGACTGCCTTATCCCCGTATAGGATAATATCCGAATCGGGCATGTAAATTTGTGTGATGTATGGCGGTTCTTTTTCTTGTGCGACAAAAAAGAACGTATCGACATCATCATCGAAAACGGCTTTAATGCCTTTAGTGTACATCGCCGCTTGTATGTGATACCCGTACTTGATAAACTCACCGTAAAAGATTTCGGGGTTTACGCTTGTGCAGGTTTTGTAATCGGGTACCAGTTTATGGTCAGCCGGTAAATAATCGGGTCGGCATTTTAACCATACTCCGGTTTCTTCATCTTGCCAAAACAGACTTATTTCACTTTCACCTTTTTGATGAAATGCGCTATATGCCTTTTTATTAGCTTTAATAGCTCGTGCCGTTCCGATTACTTGATTTAATTCGTTTTTGTTTAAATGTATGTCTTTGGGTTCGATTCCCTCGTTATCTAAAAGTAACTGCATTAAGTCAAATACCGGATATTTTGAAATCGAACAGTCATACCCAAATTTATCTTGAAGTAATCTGACCAGCTCGATTTTTGTCAACTCCGAATAAGGATTGTGCCAATATTCTTGGCAAAAGGCTTTTTCACCTTCAAGGATGTATTTATGGCATGCTTTACCGATTTTAAAACTCGGTTTTTCCTTCGCTTCATATTCGCCCGAAAGATATTTGTAATAATATCTTGCAGGGCAATCTAATAAAATTTTAAGCCCACTTTCGGATAATGCAGGGTGTGCGTGATACACATCTATTGGCATATTCCGAATTGCGCAAGGTTTTTTAATCTTCATGCCTTCTTTGTAGTTTATAATTCCCATAACAAAGCCTCATCCATTTCCGCTTGTAATTCGACGTCGTTATAATCAGCCCAATATTCACAATCGGTAGTATTGCATCTTTCACAACTGTAAATATTTTCTGTGTAAATTTCGCCGTCTTGCGGCTCAGAGTGTGTACCTATAACGTGTGGATTGCATCCTTCGGTTTCTCTTTGTGCTAAAAGTCTGAGATATTTGTCATATTCTCGCATAACTTGTTCTTCGGTTATCATATTTTTCACCTCACATTTCTAAAAAAAAGGGAGCTTGTTAAGCCCCCCGGGATCTAATTAAGTTAAAAAGAAGTCTAAAAAAAAGGGGGAGTTAGCATGATTAAGATAAATTAACGGGAGTCCGTCCCCCTAATAATATGGTTTATCTAAGGATATTAGTCTAAACTTGGTGCTAAATCGGCGTAAGCCAATTCATATAACCTGTTAAATTCTTTGAAGTTATCCTTTTTGGAAGCAAGCCGCCTTAATTCGATATCGGCTTTTTGTTCCGGATTGTTTCTCATAAAAACAGGAATATCCACTTGATTAGCCTCTAAATCGATGAAATATTGCATAATCCTTGCTTTTAATATTGCGTATTTATGCAACGCTTTGTACTGTTCAAATTCTTGTTCAAGCTCCATAATCACCCCCGAAATCTCAAATATTCTACAAAAATAATCGCTAATATAATCAGATAAGTGAAAATATTAGCTAAACGGTTTACAAGATACAATTTGTATCTTAGTTTCAAATGTTCATTCATAGTTTTTTCCTCCCAAAAAGGGCGGGGATAGATATAAAATATCTATCAGTACGAAAGGAGGTATCCCGCCCCTGTTAAAGTCTTATGGCAGTAATGCACGTTTTGTACATTACTGACTAAAACTTCTATATAACCGTTCAACGTGTCGGGTGGTAAATCTCTATCGCCTTGCTCCCTCGAGAGGATAATTACCATTCATCGGCGTACGTTGGTCGTAACCCTTTGCTATTAAATTTAAAAGATTTATTTTTTTAAACTTTGCTCTAGCCTGTATTCAATTTCTTTTGCTATTGAGCGCTTGTTTAATTCTGCTTTTTCTTTTATTTTGGCAAAGATGTCATAATCAATGCGCAAAGTAAATCTTCTTTTGTTGTCGTCGTTCATAATACCTCTTATATTTTTTTTGACATCAACATAAATATATTATCATATATTATTTATGGAGTCAAGTGTCTTATTGCATTTTATTTAATCTTATTTTATAATCCTTGTATAAAAGGATTTTTATATGGAAAACACAACAGATAAATACACTCGTGAAGAGGATAAACGCTTTACTTTGCGTATTAACAACGATATTTTTAACCAAGTTGTGGAATTGGCAAAGACTAATAAGCGTTCTGTTGGTCGTCAAATTGAGTGGATTATAGAAAACTATCTCACTAATAAGATTAAATAAAATTGTCAATGTTCGATGTTAAGTTTCCGTAACAAACTAACCCCTAAAAGTTGTCTTATGGGTTTGTTTGTCTTATTATTCTATTGAGAAACTTGGAGAGGGGCTTAAAAATTTTTTTTAAGCAACCTCTCTATTTTTCTTAGCGAAGTATTCTTCCACAATATCACCTACAAACTTTGACATTGATTTACGTTCATTTATAGCTTGTATTCTGATTTTGTGCTTTAGCTCCGCCGGAAACCTGAATAAAGTTGGTTCGTTAGGTTCAGACCTTCTTAAATCTGACATTTGTATTTCTCCTGTAAAAATTATTACTATATCAAGATATCACAAAATAATCACAATGTCAACAAATAAATCAAAATTATAAAAATTAAAATCACAATAGGTGGAATTATGAAATATAATGAGGTTTTATGCCGTTTACAAAACTTAATAAATCGTGTACCACTCCAATCGGAATTGATACAAATTTTGGGTTTGAAACAATCTACAATGTCTGAACGAGCAAAACGAAACTCTAAATTTACGCCCAATGAAATTTTGTTATTAAACAAACACTATGGCATCAATTTATATTCCACAATCACAAATGTATCACAATCCGAAAACACACTAACACTCACCTATTACCCTGATGTTTACCTCTCGGCAGGTTACGGTGTTGAAGTTTACGATGAAACACCTGAAAAAATAACATTGGATGCCCGATTACTTGTTACTGAAAGAGGGAATATGATTAACCCTGCAAATTGTGAGATTGTAAAAGTGAGCGGTAATTCTATGTCTCCGGAATACAGGCATGGTGATAGGGTTATAATAGACCGTAGCGATATCGAACTTATGGACGGTCAAATATACGCTTTTCGATATAAAAAGCAATGTTATGTTAAAGAAATAAATCTTCTTGGAAATAGAATTAAATGTATTTCTTTAAATAAAGAGTATGACCCTTTTTATATTGAAAGTGATGAAGATTTTATTGTCTTAGGCAGAATATTACCCCGTATTCGTTTATAGGTTTAGTGTATAATATTTGTAATGAAAACATTTATAACAATAGTATCATTAATTTTAATCACATTACCGGCGCATGCAAAGCACCTTCACACTGAACGAGAGTACCAAGTAAAATGGTGTAACGCACGGGGCGGTATAATGGAATATAAACTCAAAGACGGCACAAAGGTTGATTGTTTAACCGATACCCTCGCTGTTGAATTTGACTTTGCTAATAAATGGGCTGAATGTATCGGGCAAGCCCTTAATTACGGCAAACGTACCGGCAAAACTCCGGCTTGTGTGCTTATCACCGAAAACCCCGAAAAAGATATCAGGTATGTCAAACGTCTGCGCTACGCAGTTTATGCGAAAAGGAAAATATATGCTTTTCGCACGTTTACTATAAAGCCCGATAGTCTTAATCAAGGTCTTTAAATTCGGGTAATTGTTTCGGTATAAAAATTAACCGTATATTTTGAATCAGGGTTTATAAAAAATCCGTCTTGAGTACAGTTATATTTTTTACAAAAATATTTTATGATAATAGTGCCTAGGCAAATTGAAGCAATAGCACATATTCCCGTTGACGGTCAGAGTTGACCTAACTATTGTAGGAGAGGCGCCCACTTAATTTATTTAAGCGTAAAATAGGCATAGTTGAGGTGCGATGAAGTGGAAAAAGGGACTTTGTATTGTTGCGGGTTAGACCATATATGCAAAGTTTATAATTTACCATTTCGAGGGAATAAACGCTGGAAACGGCTTTATTTCCTTGATGAATGCCCTTTTTGCGGTCAAACAGTTGCATCATTACAAGAATGCGATAGTAACGGGATGTTACGAATACTTGCACGCAAAACCGGTGATGAAGCTGTCAGATTAAGGGATAAATTAACGAAGTTATCTTGTTTAAAATTTAAAGCCTTATCCGGTACGTATGAGAGAGAAATAGTATTATTCAATAACAAAGGGATAATCTATAATTTGAACAATCGTAGAGTATGTACAAACGATGAAATGTTAAAGAGGTGTTGTAAATGACAAATATCGAGGGATTAAATCAACTGATAGATTATTTACTTGCTATTGCTAATTTTGCAAAAGACATACATTATACTGCACATGGTGAAGCATTTTATTCTAAACACGAGCTTGCAGACAGAGTAGAAAAAAATCTATATGATTATATTGACCGGATTAAAGAGGTATGTTTATTGGCAAATGATGTAATTCCTTTGCCTTCGGGTGAATATTTGGTAAGGGCAACGAGTTTAATTCCTACCCGAGATACAGAAAATGATGCCGGCAATTTTGAAAGATTAAAATTTTTGATAACCAAAGCACTTAATTTAATGGAACAGATGAGCGATTTAGGCAGGGGCGAAAATAATTTGATAGATGAAATCGCACACGATTTACAAAGCAATTTAGGTTTAATAAACTTGCAGGTGAAAGATGTTACCAGCGAAAAGAGAAAAGTTTTGTCAAGAGTTTAAGAAAACAGGCAATCAAACCGAAGCATATCGTAAGGCTTATAAGTGTAAAAACATGAAGCCTGAGACAATACACAGCCGAGCATACGAACTTATGCAAAAGAGTGAGATTAAGGCTAGGATACAGGAACTGCAAGACAAAATCGATAAAAAAAATATTTTAAGTGCTCAGGAACTTCAAGAAGAATTAACCCGATATATTCTCGATGAAAAAGAGGAAGAATGTATAGTTGTTGAGGCGAACAGTGATAAATCTTCAACGGCAAAGCGGATGTCAAAGAAGGTTCAACCTAAAGACAAACTCAAAGCAATAGAGCTTTTATGTAAACTTGCCGGCTACAATATTGAAAAAGAGGGCGTAACCGCCCCAATTACCATAAATTTTACACGTAATTATGATTGAAGTCGTAAACCAAGAGATTGGATTTAACAAAGTTTTCAAGGATTTTAACGAAACTAAATGCCGTTACAGAGTGGCAAAGGGTTCGGCAGGTTCGGGCAAAAGCGTAAACGTGGCAATGGATTATATCCTAAAATTGTCTGACCCGTATTACAAAGGTGCTAATTTGCTTGTCTTACGCAAAACAGAGGATACAAACAGAGATAGCACGTTTGCCGAACTGGAAGCGGCAATAATAAAAATCTTTGGTGCATCTTATTACCAAAATATTTGGCTGATACGTCGTAACCCTTTAATGATGGAGTGCCGTACAACCGGCTCTAGGATTATATTTCGGGGTATGTACGATGAGCGCCAAAGAGAAAAAATAAAATCAATAACGGTTAAAGTCGGTAAGCTCGTTTGGATATGGCTTGAAGAAGCCACCGAGTTTGAAGAAAGCGATATCGACATACTGGACGACCGTTTAAGGGGTGATTTGAACGAAATCAACCCCAATTTATATTATCAAATGACGTTTACGTTTAACCCCGTAAGCGCATCTCATTGGATAAAAGCCAAATTTTTTGATGTGGAAGATGAAGATTATTTTACACATCATAGTACATACTTGGATAACAGATTTATCGATGATGCGTACCATAAGCGGATGATGAGAAGAAAAGAGCGTGACCCTGACGGTTACAGGGTCTATGGCTTGGGCGATTGGGGCGAATTAGGTGGCTTAATTCTAACAAATGGAGAGATTAAAAATTTTAATATTACCCCCGATAACTTCGATTCAATGACAATCGGTCAAGATTTCGGTTATAACCACGCTGATGCAATACTAACACTGGGCTTTAAAGACGGTGATGTGTATGTTTGCAATGAGATTTATGTTTATGAAAAAGATACATCAGAGATAATCTCATTAGCTGAGGGCAAACTTGATAAAAATTTAATAATGTGGTGTGATAGCGCCGAACCTGACAGAATACAGATGTGGAAGCGTGCAGGATATTACCGAGCGCAAGGGGTAACAAAGACACCGTTTCAACAAGCCAAACCTATGGCAGGGGCTAATAAAAAAAGTTACATCAATTCACAAATTGATTGGTTAAAGCAGCGAAAAATATATATTCATCCTTCTTGCATTAACACTATAAAAGAGATTCAGCAGTGGAAATGGAAAAAGGACAAAGAAACTAATCAATACATAGATGAGCCGGTCGATATATTCGATGATGCTATGGCGGCGCTTCGTTACGGCTGTACATCACAAATGCAACAGCGGACAAGTATTTTAGAAGTTTTATAAAAATATGGCAAAAAATCGTAATAAACAAAAAAACACCGTCGATAATTCACAAAATACGGTTAATAACGGATTGCAGAGTGCGTTGGGAATATACGGTAATCATTATGTCGATAATCCGTTGACCAGTCCGATGAGTTTATACTATAATTCATCGCCATATTTATTAACGCTTAATTGGGTTCCGTTGACGTATGCGTATAAATCAAACGGATTTATACAAACGGCAATCAATCAAATAGTTGACGATGCTTTCCGAAATGACGGTTTAATAATCGATACGAAGGCACTTGACACAAACGAGTTATCGAGGCTAAAGCAAGCGCTTGAAGATGAAGGCGATATTGAGGCAATAAAAGACGTCATACGCTGGGGGCAATTATACGGCGGCGGTGTTCTTATTGCTAATACTGACCAAAACCCCGAGTTACCTTTGGATGAAAAACAGTTGAAGGGTAAGCGGTTAAAATTTTTATCCTCTGACAGGTGGCAGTGTATTGCCAATGGTATAAGCCCCGAAATAGCAAAGTCTTTTACTTTGACAGATACCTTAACTAATCCCGATAACGGCGGTCAAAAGATAGACCGTAGCCGTATTGGCATATTTACAGGGGTTAAAGCCCCATATATGCTGAGAGCTATGCTGCAAGGCTGGGGGTTGAGTATCTTTGAAGCAATAATTCCGCCATTAACACAGTATTTAAAAGCTATGGGTGTAACCTTAGAGCTTTTAGATGAGGCAAAAATCGACGTTATTAAGATATTCAATTTAGCATCGTTGCTAATGTCGCCGAATGGGGAACAACAGGTAACAAAGCGTTTGCAACTTGTAACGGATAATAAAAATTATAAATCATCAATCGCTATGGACAGTGAAGATGATTATGCACAAAAGCAGATAACTTTTTCGGGTTTGCCCGAAATGATTGTACAGATTGAACATTTAGTCTGTGCGGCGCTTAAACGACCTTATTCAAAGTTATTTGGTAAAGGTTCAAGTGGGTTTTCAAGCGGTGAGGATGATTTAGAAAACTATAATACTATTGTAGATAGTGAGATTAGAACCCCTGCAACGGCACTTATAAAGTGGGTCGTAAATTTAAGATGTCTGCAATTATTTGGTATAGAATTACCTGATTTTATACCAAAGTGGAAACCGTTAAGGGTAATGTCTGAAAAAGACGAGGCAGAGATAAAAAGCCGAAAACTGGCTGATTATTTGCAATTAGCAGACAGACAGATTATGACTAAAAAACAGGTTGCACAAAAATTGACGGAAGAAGGTATTGTATTATTTTCGGATGAAGAAATAGCCGCTATTGATGATACTTTCGAACCCGAAAATTACAATAACCCTGATGATTTATTGGTGGATTAATGGAAACACTCAAACCGGTTGAAGTAAGCGAATTTTACATAAAAAGAATTTCAAGCGGATTAACTCGATATTTTTGGGAAAATATATTTAATCCAATTTTTAAAATATTAAAAGATGATGCCGTATATAACGATAAATCAGCGGTTATAGAGGCAATCAACAGCGGCAAAATATATTATGAACATGGCGCTTTTAGGACAAAAAGTACCTTTAACAGTGAAATCTCAAAAGAATTACAAGAGTTAGGCGCAGTTTATCGGAATTACGCTTATTATATCGAACGGTCAATGTTACCGGCACGATATGAGCAGGCAATATCTTTTGTCTTGGCAAAAGAAGCGGCAAAGGTAACCGCAATAAACAATCTTTTGATAAATCTTTCAAAAAACTTAGAGCCTGTAACGGTCGGTGAGTTTATTGAAAAAGCCGTTGAAGTGGCTTTTAAAAAACTTGAAAAGGATATAATATCATCGGCATTGGAAAAAAGAATTCCTGTAATTGAGTTAGGAATAGTTAAGCCACAGGCAAAAATCCCAAAGGCGCAAGTAAAAAAAATAGAAGATTATTGGAAAAACGCAGGGAAAAAGACTGACAGATATATAAATGCTCCCGAAATTGAAATCGATTTACCCGCATTGGATGAACAAAGCGCCAAGATTGCAAAAGATTATGTTTATAATATGCAATACTGGGTTAAAAAGTGGGAAGTTAAGAATATCGCCAAGATGCGCCAAGATGTTTTGAAAATGGTTCAAGACGGGGCAAGAGTTCCGACAATTCAAAACTATTTTGAGCAACGCTGGGGGATTGCAAAGCGTAAAGCTAATTTCCTTGCGTTGAATGAATCACATCTTGCGGCATCGGTAATAAAGGCTACAAGATACCAACAAATGGGATGTAAGCGGTTTCGCTGGGGTAGGTCAACATCCAAAGAAAAAAGAAAACTTCACGAAACCTATTATGGTCAGGTCTTTGAATACGCTAATCCGCCTATTATAGATGAAAAATTAAATATACGAGGGTTACCAAGGCAGATATGGAATTGCAGATGTTCGCAAGAGCCTGTAATCGACCGTATCAATATTAATGAGGTCATAAATGCTAAAAGAAATATCTTTAACAAATTATTCAACCATAAACAATGCGATAATTACCCTTACAGATACCGAAAGTTCGGGGAAGGGTAAACATTTTGTATCACGTTTTTTGCAGCCGGGGCTTGCAGGATATCCGGGACAATATGGAAACGCTTTAATTCGCAAAGAAAATTTAGACAAGTTTATATATACGATGAAAAATAAACCCGTTGTAATCAATCATCAATCGGACATTACAGATGATGATAAGGTCGGGGAAGTAATGAACGTATGGTTCAATCCTAAAGACGGTTGGTATTGGTGCGACGGTGTGATTTGGGATGAAACCGCACAGAATTTAATAACTGATAAGGAATGGTCTGTTTCATGTTCATACAATTACACAAAGTACAATGATGAAGGCGGAACAGAAAATAACATACCGTATGATATAGAATTTTTAGACGGTGAGTTTACACATTTAGCGATTGTTGATAATCCACGATACGAAAGGGCAAATATTGTGTTTAACAGCAAAGTAGATAATGGGTCAGTAATACTGGATAAACCCGATGAAGATAATATACAGACAGATGAAGATAATAACGAAGATTTCAAAGAAAAGCATAACGCTAACCAAGATGTAGATAATGAAAGGGAACAAAATATGGCACTTTTAGAAGAATTGAAAAAACTTATTAGTAATGTAGAAAACGACAAAGGAGCAAGCATGGATGAAGGAAAAAAAGTCAACAATAAAGACGTTGACAAAAGGGAATTACTCCGTGAAGCTGATGCAATAGCAATGAAGCCTGTATCAGATTTCAAAGGGGGGGAAGAAGAAAAGTTTAGGACATTGACTAAACTTATGGAAGAAATCGGCTATAATAAATCATCTCGTGGAACGGCTGACAATGAAGTCAAATCCGATGAAGAAGGAAAAGAAAAGAAAGATGAAAAAAAAGCCGATGAACTAAAAAAAGACGTTAAAGAAGATGTCGAAAACAAATGCAAGGATAAGGTGGATAATTCAAAACCTTCATTCTTTGACAGACTAAACGAGGTCTATAATTCGGCTATTGATGCACCGGTTGAAACAGGTTATGTTTCACGTGAGGAGCAATTAAATTTGGCAAAAGAATATTTCTCATAATTAAAGCTCAATTATTATTTACTTGAAACCAACTATGCGAGGGTTAATCCCTCGCTTTTTATTGCACAAAACAAAAGGAGTATAAAATATGGCAAGCAACATTTCATTAAACCAATTTGCCCCTAATAGCATTGTAGCGGGTCTCTATGTCTATATGGCAAATTTACCGCAATTACATAACGTAATTGTATCAAACAATCAAGAAACCGCATTGACAGCAGGTTCTGTTGTAACTATTGACACTGCATCAACAAATATAGATGCGGCGGTAGTAAAGCAAGCAGCAGTAACAGACAATATTTTTGGGGTAGTAACATTTAACCCGATTCAAAGCCAATTTGTAAAAGGCGAAAGGGTATCAGTAGCGAGAGAGAACGACGTTGTATGGCTACCGGCGGCGGCGGCTATAACCGCAGGCGCAGTTCTTTACTTTACGGCTGAAAACCAAGTTACATCAACTGAAACCCCAGGAAATTCAATTATCGGTAAAGCGTTGACACCTGCATCAGCTCAAGGTGATTTCGTTCAAGTACAATTAGGCTTTGCAACCACAGAAGCAGGCGAATAAAAGATAGGAGTATAAAAAATGGATAAAATCGGAATTTTAACTCAAGAGCAATATAAAAATAAGTTTAGAGTAGATAATGCCGTTGCATTTGCTAACCCCACAAATTACGGCTTAGAAAAGGTTATTACAACTTTAACACAGATTGTAGCTGGGGTATTAAGACAAAAATTTTATACCGTACAAGGCAGTTTAACTGATTATGTGCCAATTCAAATGGGAACAGGCGCATATTCAAAACAATTATTCCAGTACGCAGTGGCTCAAGTCGGTGATTCGTTTGAATCGGGTATTGTTCAACCCGGAAACGGTATAAATAAAGATGCCAATGTTGATATCACTATTGACGGCATTTCGATTAGAAATAATTTCTGGCGAATGAAATATGAAGCAACAAAAGAAATTATCGAAATGGGCAGAGTAAACGCTGAAACATTCTCATACATTGAAGAGCAGGAAAGGGCAAGACTTAAAACATTCCAATTAGGTATTCAAAAAGTTGCGTTCTTAGGAACATCAGACGGCTTGAATTACGGTTTATTAAATCAACCCGATGTTACGGTTAATACTTCATTATTACCCGCAAGCGTAGCGGCTATGACTATTGAACAGTTATCAAACTTTGCCAAAACGGCAATTTCAACTTATTTTGCAAATACTAATTCAACAGTATTTCCGAATACATGGCTAATGCCTACCGCTGAATATATGAGTTTGGGTGTACCTGTTAACCCCGAATTTCCTATCGGCACAGTAAGAGAATATTTGGAAAAAGCGTTTGTTTACGCAGGCGCACCTGCTGATTTCAAAATCTTACATACTGTTTACAACAACACCGCAGGCACAGGTCAAAAAGGCAGACACGTACTTTACAACCGTGACGCTGATACTTTGACAATGTACTTACCGAAACCTTATACACCGTACCCGTTGTTCCCGACAGGTGCATTAGATATGATTTCGGATGCCGAAGCGCAATTTACGGGTGTTTGGGCTAAACGACCGAATGAATTGTTATACATGGATGTACAAGCATAATAATTGCCCCTCTTTTTTGAGGGGCTTTTTTAAGAAAGAGGTTTAAATATGTTATTAGAAAACAGAGGTACACGTGCATTTCAACATGGAGAATATATTTTATTACCTAATATGCACATAGATGTACCCGATAAAATCGCAAAGATTTGGTTAAATTATAAAGAAATTATCGAATATGCCGACCCGACAGAGGTCAAAAAAGCGCAAGAAAAACTTGAAAGCGAAAATAAGAAACTCAAAGAAGAACTTACGAAATTAAAAGACACACCCAAAAACAAAAAAGGCAAATAGGATTTGTATTAATGTCAATTCTTGATGAAATAACCGTTGAAGATTTTAAAAATTTATTCACGAGGGATTTCCCTTATTTACCCGTTTACGTAGCGGGTCAAGCGTATTTTGAAGGGGATGTGGTCTATTACGAACCTAATTTTTTCACCTCATTAATTGATGCAAACACCACATCCCCTGAGAATACGGATAACTGGGAATTGTACAATGATAGCGTTAATAATTATATTCAAGACAGTGACATTGAGCGAGCTTTTACAGAGGCGAAAGTTAATTTTAATCCTACGTTGTTTATAGATGATGAAACTACAAAAATGGTATTTTGCTATTTAGCGGCTCATTATTTAGTAATAGACTTGAACAATGCAAACAACCCTTTGGGCTTAGGGATTATGGGATATACAAGGTCAAAGACGGTAGGGTCGGTATCGGAAAGTTACGATATCCCCGAATGGTTGTTAAAAAATCCGATGTTAAGTTCGTTTGCAGCAACCGGGTATGGTAGAAAGTATTTGAGCTTAATCCAACCTTACTTAGTCGGAAACATAATACTTTCAAGAGGTCGTACGACTTATGGTTAAACGGCACATCCCACGCGGTCAAGTCAATCAAACTAATTCAAAGACATTAAAAGCCTTGACAGACTTGATGAATGATTTAGATAAAAAATATTCAATCAAAGTCGGAATTATAGGAAATCAAGGCGCTGAGAACGTTAAAGGTACTGATTTGAGTTTTGCGGATTTGGGTGCAATCCATGAATTTGGGGCAACAATCAACGTAACAGACAAGATGAGGGCTTATTTACACTCGCAGGGTATTCATTTAAAATCTGATACAACACAAATTGTAATACCCCCAAGGTCATTTTTGCGGATGCCGTTGTTAGGGTCTGACGGCAAAAAAGAATTACAAAACATAATGGCAGAATTTTTGTCATTGGAGCAAGAGGAATTAAACAAACTCTTTGTTTCCGAACATCCCGAAATACTTAAAAAAGTATCAGAGGCATTAGCATTAGCTGGCGAAATAAGAGTAAAACAAGCATTTGAAACCGGCGGTTACGGGGAATGGACACCCATTAGCGAAATGACTCGCCAAAGAAGGCAACAAGACCCCGATAGTCCGCCGTTAACAGATACAGGAGATTTGAAAGACTCAATTACATCAGAGGTAAAGGAAGTATAAATTATGGCGAAAAAAAAAGAAGTTAAATGCTGCAAATGTAAAAATTTTGACGGTACAAACTGTCATAAAAACGGTAATATAGGCATCGTTATTAAGTATCGGCAGGAAAAACAGGTATTTTTAAAGAAACCGGAAGAAATAAACCAAGACGGAGCTTGTGAAAGTTATGCCGGGGCTTAATTTTCGTAAAGCAAGCAATCTGACTGCTTTATCGGGAATGCCTCAAATGTCCTCTACCTTAAGCGGTTGGGAAGTACCACTTGAGCTGGTTAAAATAACTCAAAGTATGGATGAAGGGGATGTAATCCACACCGAAGAAAAAATAAAGTTTAAAGGGGTATGGCAACCGCTTAAAAATGAAGAATTGGCTTTAAAACCCGAAGGGCAACGGTCGTGGCAGTGGATTTGGATACACGCAGTAGCAGGTACATTGAATTTAAGCACTGCCGATAAGGTTATATTTAACAATAGAAGATATAAAGTTGTCCAAACAAAGGATTATAGCCTTAACGGGTTTATTGAATATCAACTGGTAGAGGATTTTGTCAGTAATCCCACCAAAAAAATTTAAATTCTTTGTAGGTCTTTTTTAGAAGCCTATATAATTTTTTTAAAAATTTAGTCATATCGGATTTTACCATGAAAAAAGAAATTGAAAAAATAATTGCCGATATAATCCAACATGAAATGGATTTACCCGATGATTACGGTAAAACTTTTAAAGGCGATATTATCCCTTGTATATTGATTTACGGGCAAAACGCAAAATTATTCAACACTGATAAACTGCAAATAACCATTAAAAATATATCAAGCAAAGTTTATTCAAGTAGGACAGAATATAAGACTAATCCTAATCCGACTGAATCAGATGGCTCAGATGCTTTTATTGAGGAACAAAATATAAATCTAGGGCAGATGTTCCAAGTTGACATTTATTCAAGGAATAACGAAGCACGACAGCGTTATTGGGAAGTGTCAACGGCTTTAAAATCCACTTATGCCGAACAACAAATGGATTTATACAATTTTAAAATTGGTACGATAACAAATGCTGTCAATATTTCGGGAGCTGACGGCGGAAGTGTTATAAACCGATTTACAGTTACTTTTAACGTTATTACGCATCAGCAAAAAATAAAGTTTATTAACTATTACGATAAATTCCCTGCAACGTTACAAGACGAAAGAGGACTTATCGGCAACTTTTTAAATACAGAACAATGAAGGAGATTACACCATGGCTTATTCTTACGAAGTACCCTTGAGCTATACGGTTAATGTGTCTTTAGCTGCTCAACCGTCAGGATTGGCAGATTTCAACACAAACAGCATAGCGATTTTTACAAACGAACCGGCAGGATTTTCGGAAAATTACCAAGCATATTTGCAACCTTCGGGCGTTGAAACTAATTTTGGCACTGATTCCCTGACATACGAAATGGCAAATGCTTTATTTACCCCTGTTCCAAATTTTAGAACAGGCGGTGGGATATTATATGTATTTCCTTTTAAGGGTGTTAATGCTACATCAGGCACATTAACAACAGCTGATTTATCCGCAAAATTAGAGGGGTTTAAAACCGTTAATAACGGGTCGTTAAATTTAACAATAGACGGAACACCGACATTAATAACGGGGCTAGATTTTACTTCTGTTCAACGAGTTGAGGATATTGCGCTTGTTATTCAAGGTCAAAATCCGGATGTTAATATTTCGGTTGATGAAAATAAACTTGTATTCACATCGCGCAGATTTGGAACATCAAGCGGTGTAACAATTTCAACAGTAGCAGAGCCAAACGGCGCAACAGATATTTACGAAGCTGATTACTTAGACGGCGCAAGCGCACAGACAACAGACGGCGTAAACGCAAGCGGACAAAAATTATCCGACGCGGTTAAATCAGCGTTACAACAGGTTTATTTCGGCGGTGTTCTGACTACTCAATATATGGATGATGAAACTGTGCAAGCTAATGCAGCGGCTATTCAATCGGAAGATGTAACATTCTTTAATGATATGAGTTCGTTGAAAGATATCGCAAGTTTAGGTGCTCAAATTAAAACGGCTGGACTGGGCAAAACAAGAACATTGGCATACTCTGTCAGCCCACGTGATGCTAAGATTGCAGCAGCCACATACGCTACGATTGCAAAATCTGTTAATTACAATGGTTCAGATACCGCAAATACATTGAACTTGAAAACTTTAACAGGTTTAGCAGGCGACCCGAATTTATCTGATACATATTTGTTATCGGCACAGACAAACGGTGTTGATATCTACGGAGTTACAGGCGGTTTATCCGTTGTTTATTCAAACGACAATAACGGCTATACGGACGATATCGAAGCTAACTTGTGGCAGAAAAAAGCAACCGAAGTAGCAGGGTTTAACTATTTAAGACAGACAAACACAAAAATCCCACAAACAGAAAGCGGTTTACTCGGATTGAAAAACGCTTACGCTCAAGTTTGTGAAAAAGCTATCCAAAACGGTACGTCTGCCCCCGGAACGTGGAACGGTTCGATTCCATTTGGCGACCCTGAGGATTTTGTAAGAAATATTGAAGAAAAAGGATATTACATATATTCAGTGCCAATTGCGCAGCAATCACAGACCGAGCGTGAAGCTAGAAAAGCGCCCGTTATACAAATTGCTATTAAGCGCTCCGGTGCATTCCATTTTTCAGAAGTGATAATAACAGTTCAACGATAAGGAGTAAATAAATGACAATTTACGCATTGACAGGTAATGACAGTCTGATAATAAACGACCGTGTCATTACGGAGTTTTCAGACGGTTCAACAATTGAATTAGCTTATCAAAACGACCGTGTGGGTGTTTCAACCGGAAAAAATAATAATACCGTTTTTTCTGATAATAGACAGGGATCAAATGCCGTCTTAACATTGAGGATTATTAAAGCCGGAAAAGATGATAAATTTTTCAACGGTTTAAGCATCTTGCAAGATAAAGATTTGCCCGGTTTTCCTTTAATGAATGGCTCTTTTACCAAAAGAGTAGGCGACGGCTCGGGTAAGGTAACTTTTGATAATTACGTCTTATTGGGCGGAGCATTCCAAAGATTTCCCGATATACAAGAAAACTTAAACGGTGAAACCGAGCAAGGTACAACCGTTTACACTATTATTTTTGCAAAAGCTGAAAGAGCATTAGGCTAATATACTGTAACCCCCTGTCTAATCAAGACAGGGGAATTATTAAAATTTTAAGGAGGATACTATATGGAATTTACAACAGCAAACGGACAAAAAACAGTTTTAATCAATGCGGCACCTTTTAAGAGGATAAGCAGTTTAAGACGTGAAGTTATGTATGCCTTTAAGGAAGCAGGAATCACAAAGGAGCTAAACGATTTCCACAACCTTAAAATTACTGATATCATAGACAAGTTATTTGATTTAATACTTAATTTAGGGATATCGGAAGGGTTTGAGTTAGCTGTCATGGATTGTTTAGAAGGCTGTATATATGATTACCGAAATAAAAATATAAAAATAACACCCCAGCTTTTCGATGATTTACCCGATGCAAGGGAGGATTATTACGAGATAATAACCAAGTGTTGTGAGGTAAATTTGCGCCCTTTTTTGAAAAGTCTGGGTATTGTGTTCTCAACCCAATTACAGCAGTTGGCAAACGCAAGCCCGAAATTAGAATAACAGCGGATTATTACTTAACTGTGGCGCTTAGCCTTGCAAAATCGGGGTGGTTTGACAGCAACCCCGAAATAATAATGAATACTCCCGTAGATATTGTTATGCAGGCTTATAACTATGAGTTTTTTACTCAACAATACGAAGAAACTTATATGGAATTAAACACAAAAAAAGGAAAATGATATGCCTTCATTAGGTGAATTATTCGTACAGCTTGGAGTAGTGGGAGATGTACAACCACTACAAGAGGCTATTGACAAGACAAAAGAACAAATATCACTTGCGGAAAAGCAATTAAAACTTGATAAATTAAGAGCTAAAGCCCTTGAGGATATCCGAAAAGCGCAGACAAAAAGCGAAAAACAGGGCGTGGCAAAAAGATATAATCAAGAAAAAACTCTTATATTGCAAAAGGCAGAATTATCGGGGATGCAAAAACAACTTGCAGCAGGCAAAGCCTTAGCAGGGAATTTAGGCGCTATGGTTAGGGGGTTTATCGGCGTAGCAGGGGCTATTGCGGCGGCTGGGATTGCGTTAAATAAATTAGCCGATAATCTAACAAGCAGTAATCAAGCGTGGATTGATTTTAAGAGGACAACGGAATTAGGGCTTGAAAATTTACAAAAATATGCGGGGGTAGCCTCTGTTTTAGATAAATCACTCGGTATGGAAGGTGCAGCAGGTTCTATTGCTCAGCTTAACGACAGATTATTTGAACTGAGACTAACCGGTGAAGGTGCAAGAGGTTTTCAGCTTGCAGGGATTGACCCGCGGGGTTTAGATGCCTTTGGAGTGCTTGAACGATTAAGAGATAGAGTGGCGGGGATGAATAATACCGCGGCTAGTTATCTGCTCCGACAAATGGGGCTTGACCCAAAACTATTGCCCTTGTTGAGAATGAGCAGGGATGAGTTTGAAGAATTAGGTGAAACAATTAACCGCTATCAGCTGACTGATGAACAGCGCGAAAAAATCCAGCAATTGAATACGCAATTATCTATTGCGGATATGAAACTTAAATATTTAAAAGATAGAATTAGTTTATCTTTAACCCCGCTTGCAGTGACAATGAAAGAGAGTTTTGTCCGCATCGCTGAAATGTTCGTTAAATTTGCGGCGGGGATAAAAAATATGTCTGTGAGTTGGCACGCGTTTACTGTCGCGTTAACACTTGGATTAGCAAGGCTTGAGAGGGTTCAAATATTCTTCAAAGGTCTATTAACCGGATTAAACGGGTTAATAAGAGGTTTACCTATTGTCGGTAGGTATTTTGGAGAATTTGGCAGTATTGTTGCAAGAGCATTATTACCATTAACAGCGTTATATTTATTACTTGATGATTTAGCGGTCTACTTTGAGGGCGGCGACAGCCTTATTGGTAGAGTAATCGACTGGGGAAATGAAAAAGGCGCTGAACTTGGTGACGCTTTTAAAACAATGTTTGGCGGAAACATAGCAGGGGGCGCTCTAAATCTAACAGATACCGCGCTAGGCGGGTTAAATGATATTCTCAATACGATTGCGATTTTGCTTGAAAAGCTTGTGAATTTTTTAACTTTTGGATTAATCGGAAAAGCCAAAGAAAACGGAATTTGGCAAAAATTATTTCCGTCCGTTGACGATGCCGCCAAAAATATGGGTATTGATTTGAATAAAAAAGCTGATTTATCCACATCGGATAATTGGATTTATAAAATGGCGACAATGCCCGAAATGCCGCAATTGACAGCGGAAGTAGCAACAGAAGGACTTATAAATCCGGGGGTTAATCAAGCAATCAATAATACTAATAACTCTGTAACGACAGATAACAAAACGACAATTGCAATGACAAATTATATTCAAACCGACCAGCCGGCAGAGAATATTCAAAATCAGCTTGATTTTATTAATCAACGGTACGCATACGGATAATAATTATGGCAGACACATTACAAGGCGCAGTAGTAACCACACAACGATATGATAATAGTATATTGATTGACAATGCAAACTATTTTTTTGACATAGTCAATCAAATAGGAGTACAGCTACAAAGCAATATTACTGATAATTGGGTGGAAAATAACACTGCAATTCAAGACCATATAGCTTTAAACCCTTTAACATTGAATTTACGCGGGATATCGGGGGAAAAGGTCTATAAATATGACCCTGCGGAAGCTGAAAGGTTACTTGCTCAAGCAAGAATTGAAGCAGTAAAAGCCGGAAACAGTCTTATTACGAATATGTTAGGGCAACTTGGATTAAGCCGCGCGGCAGATTTATACAATAAACTAGCGCCCTTGGCGATATTATATCCGTCAGTGAGCAATATATCTCAATTAGCCCGTAATGCTTACGATTACGTTGAAAGTTCATACAACCGTTATAGTACTTTAGTAAATAATTTTTTAGGCAAATCAAACCCCGTAGATAGTTTTCTAGGCACTGAAACAAATATCCCGAGCCAAACAAGGCTAAGAGAAATCTTTGAACAGTTATCCGCGTTAAGAGCCAGCCGTACTGCATTGGTGGTATCTACACCATACAGCGTATTTTCAAATATGTATATTACCTCTTTGGAACTTGTTCAAAATGAGGAAAATTACATCACTGATATCGCTTTAAATCTTAAAAAAATTGAGTTCGCAGAAACAAAAACCGACAAAGCAGATAACAACGTTTTAGCGCAATATTGCGCTTACGGCAGGGCTCAAGAAAGTAACAACGGTAAGGCGCAAGGGGTCGCAAGTAAAAGTATTGCCGCAAAGATAATGGACGGCGACAAGACGATTTTTAATTAAGAAATTTTATAACCATGCAAATAATAACATCTTTAACAAATGAGCCAAAGCAACGATGTCAATTAGTTTTAGAAAATAACGAAACTGTTGATTTCCGGCTATATTATTTAAGTCGAATGCAAAGTTGGTATTACGACTTTACTTATCGCGATTTGACGGTTAAGTGTTCAAAAGTCGTTTTAACTCCGAACTCCATACGTCAATATCGTAGAATATTACCTTTTGGGCTTGCATTTATTGCAGACAGTGAAGTACAACCCTTTTCAATAACAGATTTTTCAGACGGCAGAGTGCAATTAGCAATTTTGAATTTTCAAGAAGTTCAAGATGTTGAAGAAACGATTTTTAACACATTATGATTAAATTTCAAGCAACATATAGGGTCACAATATATACACAAAATGAAACTATAACTGTGGGTTATCCTTTAACTTGCAAATTTAACGTTACAAGAGGGGTATTTTCAGAAGCTAGCAAAGCAACCATCCAATTATATAACTTAGCCCCCGCAACGCGCGAAAAAATCTTTCAAGACTGTTTTACTTTAGACGAGAGCCAATGGAAATATGTACATCTGGAAGCAGGGTATAATAATAGTCTTTCGCTAATATTCAAAGGCAGGATTTTACAAGCATATTCAAACCGGTCAGGCGGTCAAACAGATGTTATAACTGAAATACAAGCGCAAGCCTTGGATGTGTTCGATTGTCAAAGTTCATATTACTTTGCCGCCGGCACAACTTACAAAGATGCTTATAATATCATGGCATCGGATATGCCAAATGTAACGATTGGCAATACCGGTAATATTGAGGGTAGTTTTCTTACTGCCACAACTTTTGACGGAAATACACATGAGCAGTTAAATAAACTCACCGGCGGACATACCTTTGTTGACAACGGGGTATTAAATACAATCATGGACAATGAGGCAATTGATGTTCCCGTACCGGTGATTGACGATACAAACGGGTTATTAGAAACTCCGCGCCGTCGTGATGCAAATTTGGAAATTTCAATGCTGTTTGAACCTACATTAATCGTAGGTCAATTGTTAGAGATAAAATCGACAGTATCGCCAAATTTTAACGGTCAATATAAAGTAATCGGGTTTACGCACGACTGTTTAATATCGGCATCGCAAGCAGGAACAAGACGAACAAATGTAAGTTTATGGATTGGAGCACTTTTACCGGGGGCGGATGTAGCATTATCTCAAAATCCGGATGCCGGATTTAACAAAGTTAAAGGCGATAAAATAGCGATTGTAAACGAGCAACAACCCTCAGCGGTAAGGGAAGTTTACAGATATTTGCAAAAAAATGCCGGAAAAATTCCGGATACTCAAATTACAAAAAGTATTTCATGGAAACAAATGATAGGCAATAATAATACTGATGCCGAGCGAGTGTCACAATGCACGTTATCAGTATTAACGAACGTTTATAACACTGCGCAAACAATGCAAAATGTTATAAATAAGTATTATCCCGGAAAAAAAATCACTATAAATAGCGGGTGGCGCTCAACGCGAAATAATTCATCTTGCAACGGAAAGCCGACATCAAGGCACTTGCAAGGGCTTGCTATTGATTTTACGATTGGCGGAGTTACTCCATATAGCGTATATAAACTTATGAGCCAAATATGGAATGGCTGGGTTGGCAGATATGCGACCTTTACGCACGTACAGATTAATAGCAGCAAAGGAAAAGCAAACGACAGATAATAATGAATATATCGAACAAGTTTAATCAAATAAGCAGTCCGGCGGATTTAGGCACGACGTTAAAAATGCAGGGTCAAAATACGGCAGAGCAGTTAAATTGTATGCGAATTGGTATAATTCAAAGTTTTGATGCGGAAAGTTTAACTGTCGAAGTTTTATTGACTGATAAAAAATTGCTTGGATTAAACAAAGACGGTAGTCAAAATGTACGAAATTACGCGCTTATAAATGCAAAAGTCTGTTATTGTAGCCCTTTCATGAGTTTTCCGATAAACAGAGGGGATGAATGTGTTGTATTATTTTCCGACAGGGAACTGGAAAGCTGGTTTACAACCGGCGAACCGTCAGCACCGAAATATTCAAGAATGCACGATTTAACCGATGCGGTAGCTATTATAGGGATAAGGTCATTACCTAAAGTAATACAGATTTTAGCGGATTGTTTAAACTTATTTTACGGTCAATCGAATATAGCCTTGAGTGAATCAAATATTAATATAACTTCTCCGCTTGTACAAGTAGCAAATTTAGAAGCTATGAACGGAGCAAGCGGCAGTATTATTGACAGTCAAGGTAAAACGCTTGCGACAGTTAAAGCAGGGATTGTGACAGAGATTTTATAAATGAAAGTACGAAATTTAGATAAAAACGGCGACTGGACTTTTGGACAGTCGACCTCAAATTATGCGCGTAATGCTTACGCAGTGGCGCTGGATATTAAAATGAAACTCCGCGAATGGTACGGCGATTGTTTTTTTGCATTACAAAACGGTATACCTTATCCGATTCGATTGGGGTCACACAATCAGAAAAATTTAATGGATACAGATATATATAATATAGCCGCGAGCGTGACCGGAGTAATTCGTATTTTTAATTTTAAAAGCAGCTTAATTGGCAGGGTGTATCAGTGTTCGTTTAATGTTTATCAACAGTATTCAACGGAAACATTAAATATAGAGTTTGACGCACAAGATATAAATAATTTTTAGGGGGTACGAATGCCGGAAGGTATAACAGACATAGGACTTGAGCTTGACGATTATAATACATTATTAAGCAATATCCAAAATAATTTTACAAATATTTATGCCCAAGACGGAGATGAGATAAATTTTGGGTCGGAAACACCCGACGGACAGCTGACAAATATAATTGCCCAAATGGGTAATGATATCAGAGAATTGTATCAAGATGTTTACAATTCTTTTGACCCCGAAAAATGCACGGGTGTTGTACAAGATAGCCGATATGCACTCAATTATTTAACTCGTGAAGGCGGCACATATACTATTCAAAATATAGATATTACCGTAAATAGAACGGTAACCCTTGAAGGCTTAGACAGTGCCTATAACGACCCTAGTGCAGCATCCTATACTGTTTCAGATAACGCAGGGAATTTATGGTATCTAATTGATACCGTAACTTTAGAAAACGGAACAAGGTCATTGCCTTTTCGTTCGCAGAATTTGGGGTTAGTACAGCCTGTAATCGGAACAATAACAAACCAAGTAACAAAAAAATTAGGGGTTTTATCTGTCAATAATTCGGTAGCTCCTACAACTTTAGGGGTAACGCAAGAATCAGATTTGAATTTTTATTTAAGACGGAATCGGTCAACAGCCAAAAAAGGTCAGAACAATTTAGATGCGATGCTGGGGCAGATTTTAGACTTAGACGGGGTCAGCGATGCTACTTGCTGGGTTAATGACAGTCCGACAGATACAGACGAAACGGGCACCCCACCTTTGACAGTTTGGATAATAGTTGAGGGTGGTGCTAACTCGGATATTGCCGATGTTATTTATGCAAACGCATCGGGATTACCGACAAGAGGTGATGTAAGCGTGGATGTTCCTGCGGTATCAGGTCAAGTATTCCCGGTTAATTTTGACCGTGCAAACCCTGTACCGTTATACATAAAGTTTAATTTCAAGCTAACGGCAGAATTATCAGCAGTCAATTTTGACGGCATAAAATCTGATATGGTTGAAAACTTAGTTTATAAACTGAATGAAACGGCAGAAACATCAAAGATAACAGAAATAGCAAGCCAAGCGATATTAGCAAACGGTGGAGGGGGATATGCCTTAGATGTTCAAATTTCATTGGATAATCAGACTTGGACTGATTATATACCCAGCTCATCTTTAAAGAATAAATTTGTTGTCGATAATACCCGAATAACTATAACAACCGAAGAAGAATAAATGGAAAATTATATACAGATTTTATTAGATTTTGAAAAATATTACGCAAACTTGCTGATTGTGCAATATAACGGAAAACCAAAGGCTATGGCAACGATAAAATTATTTGTTGATTTACTTTGGTGCAATATGGTTTTATTGCAAATACGAGACGGTTTCGATTGGAAAACTGCCGTCGGTAATCAGCTGGATATTATCGGGGCATGGTTAGGTGTAGATAGATTTTACAACGGTCAATTATTCGATTTTCACCCGTGGTTTGCACTTATCGACTGGAACAAAGAGCCTGACAATTTGCAAGGAGGATTTTCAACTTTTGAAACTTTTGAGAGTGTAGAGGGCGGTTTTTTAGGTTACGAAGTAGTTTTACCGACAAAAAATAAAATGGTTGATACTGCTTTTAGGATGATGATTGGTTTAAAAATAATTAAAAACAATCTGAATATGACCGCCAAAAATATAGATAATGCAATTTGGAATTACTTTAGCGGACAAGTTTATACAGTATGGGAACCCCACAAACTGATTTATTACTATTCTTCAACACTAACCGAGGTAATGCAAGTAGCATTAAGTAAAGATGTTTTACCCGTACCGACAGGGTGTCAAATTGAATTAAGGGAGATTATAAATGACTGAGAATTTACAACGTGTAACGGCTGAGATTTTCGCCGGCAATGCAGATAAAACAAAAGTGGGACAATTTGGCTCGGCTTTGATTGGCTCAAAAGTAGAAACAACCGACGTATCAGAAATACAGAGTTTACCTGCATATACTTTGGGTTGGTCACAAGCGGTTTTAACATCGAGAAATTATCCGACGTATCAAGAAATGAACGGCGTTATGAAAGTCATGTCATATCAAACCGCTTACACGATGCAAAAGGGGATGCCCGAATATGACCCGAATACCACATATTATACAGGCGATATGTGTAAAGGGATTAAAACAAATATAATTTATTATTCAAGGACGGATAATAATCTTGGTAACGATCCTACAACAAGCCCAACCTTTTGGGGTGAATTTAAGGGAACGGTTAATATTCCTGCTACAAATTATATATCTGAAATGAGCGCAGATATAACATATGGCGGAAATCAAATAAATATACCCGTAATGACTTTATACGCCCCAAATGGCAGAAATGCGGATAATACTTTAATCAATCAGATAGTTACGACTTCGGCGAATACGTTTGAGGTTACGGGTCAAGGCAAATACACGTTATTTTATAACGGTGAAGCCAACAACCTTTTATTATCCATAAACTATGCAAAAAGAACGGATAAAGAACCGCCTATCGTATTTCAAAACGATGTTTGGTATAAAACTGATAATTTCATGTATTATAACGCAACTATCTTCCCTAATTACACTGCATCTGATGATGTTAATGTAACGGAAGCGGGTATTGTATCAAATTTAGGCACATTAGCGTTAGATGTAGCTTGGAATGTAGGAAAAACACCGACTTTTAATATAGATTTTACAACGGGTAACGATGTTTTTACAACTCAATCTTTGTTTAGTTTACCCTTTGCAGATGCTATAATTGAAAACTTACAGCTTAATGTATCTTTATACGGAAATTCATATACCGTTAGTTATTATCCGACTGTTTACAGCGGTTCTTACAGCTTAACCAATACAAAGACTACATATAGCTATACCATAAATGGTGAAGATACAATATATTCATCACAGCCTATTACAAATGGTTTAACCGTATATAATGACACTGATTTAACACAGAATGCCGGAGTAGTAACTCAACTTTCAGAAAGTGAAGTAACTATCAGTGTGATTCAAACCGTATATGACGGAGAATTTTCGTTATCATCATCGGGTAATTATTATACTTATACTTTTGGTGATGAAGGTACTTTTTACACTTCCGCCCCACTTGCACAAGATGTAGTTGTATATACAAATACGGGCTTAAGTGAAGTTTACGGAACGGTGGCAAGTGTCTCAGGTTCAACTGTTCTTGTACAAACAGAAAATACTGTTTATTCGGGTAATTTTGTTCAAAATCAGAATATATCATTATACACATATACTTTCGGAGGTACAACCGTTTATACAAATGCCTCTTTGTCTAATAATCTTAAAGTTTATTCAGATGAGGGACTGGACGATTTATACGGTGTAGTAAAAGAAGTAACAGTTACAAATATAATAGTACAAAGTGCAGGAACATCAACGGGTTACGTAGGGCAAGGAGGAAGCCAATTTGTTGCACCGGATGTAACAATATATTCGGATGTAGATTTAAAACAAAACGCAGGAACATCAACGGGTGATAATGCAACTTACACAGGGGTTTATCAACGGAGTAAGATTGGTAATTTAAACTACGATGTAGCCGCAGGAACAAAATACACAGGAAGTTTGAGCTATAACGGCACATCTTATAGTTTAAATCTCAATAGCACAGGAACAAGTTTAATAACGACCAATGAGCCGTATTCATATACTATAACAGTAACTTTAGGGGGTAGTAGTGCCTTTTTAGGTAGTTTTGATTTGACAGGGGTAACAATCCCCTCGGTTTGGACATGGAATAACTTTAACAATCCTAAGCCAAACTGGCTAAAAGCGCCTTTGGTTGAGCTTGGGGATATAACCATAACCAATGGTCGAATTACGGAGCTTAATATAAATGAGCCGATTGAACTTGCTAAAATCACCGATATAAAAGACTTGGCAGACAAAGACTTAATAAATACTCATAGAATATCTGATTGTGTTTTAAGTTATATAGAACCAATGAGCTTTCAAAACTCTGCTTCAAGTGCGGAAATAACTTTACCCACAGAAACACGAGTACTTTTTGCCGACGGCAGAAACACTGATAATACGGTTAAAAGCATACCTATCACAACCGTAGAGCCTTTGACATTAACGATAGACAAATATTCACAAAGCAATAATATCATATATTTACAATACATAAACAAGACATTAAGTTTACAATATACAGATGCCGCATATTACTTCGAGCAAGACGACGAGCCGGAGGATGCAACAAACACGAATATCCAATATATATGGCGTTCTTTGGCGAAAAACCAATGGTTTACAGGGAATGTGAACGGCTGGAAACAAATTTATGCGGTAAAAGTAGGCGAGTTCACGGGTTCTTTAGAAAATTACATCACCGGCTTAACAGTTGAAAGTCCTATTAGAATCGACGGGGGGAATTTTGTCAAAAAGACCGGCGATACTATGACTGGGACTTTAATAATTACAAAAAATGAATTTCATTCAAGCAATATTATATTAGCAAATCCTGCAATAGATTGGTCAACTACAACAAATGCAACCGAATGGATAAATATGACATTTAAAGATAATATTGATGAAGAATATGATATAGGTCATTTTTCAGTAGGACATCTACCAGATGGCGGTAGACAAATCCACATGAATCTGGCTAATCCAACTAATAATACACAATATCAGGCAACTCTTGGAGTAGGATATCATCCGGACGGAACTACATATACAGTAAGTCCGACACCGATAGCGACATCAAACGGGAATGAAATAGCGACAACTAAATGGGTTAGAACCTACGGAACAGCTAATGGTGGTTTCACCTCTTTTAATAAAAATACAAATGGATATATAAAATTTGCAAATGGTATTATTATTCAGTGGGGTTATGCTAAATTTCTTAAAACAGGAACGAAAATAACTTTACCAACTGCATATACAAATGCAAATTATTCTATTGTTTTTGGTGGAGAGGGTGGATCAACCGCTTGGGTTGTAGGTGCTATGTTAACATCAGGAACAAGAACAAACACTACATTTACCGCACACGGTTGGCAAGAAGGTTCTACTGTTGATAAGTGGTGTTATTGGATAACTATTGGGTATTAAGTCTAATCACTTTCTTTACTTTCGCCATAAAAATCATTTAATAATTGATTATCACATTCATTAATAAATTCTTGTGTTACTGTAACACCAGTATTTTGTGTTGGTAATTCCTCTGTACCAAAATCAGGTATATTGTAAGTAATTATGGGTACTCCTACCCGTAATCTTGGCAATATATCTGATAAAAAATCTCTAGTTGTTTCATCTTTCATTTTTACTATTCTTTTTATCCACCCTAAGGAAGTTTCAAAAAATTCAGCTTTAAACTCTTTTTCACGAAATTCAGTATGTTCTTTTTGCCATGCTTCATCTTTTAATACATATTCCGAACAGTCATCACGAAGTACATATTCTTTATCTGTGTATTCCGATTTGTCAATATTATATGTTAGTGGGTCTAATTCTTTCTCTGTATAAAATACTATTTTCTCATTTTGATATCCTAAATACATTATTTGCTCCCTTCTGCATATACAAAATAAAACAAGAATTGACTTTGAGCATTATAAGATACAGCAACTGTATCGCCTTGTTTTGCTGGTATCCATACACTAACTCTGCCAGTAATTCCTATAAAATTATCAAATGCTAAACCACTTGTTCTATTATCTAACATTACATAGTTATGCTGTTGAGCATTCATTCTTAGATAATAATATCCGTTGGCAGGCGCAACGTATGTCGTTCCGCTAGCACCTACTGTTAAATTTTGCCTCTTGCTACTACCGAATGGGAACGTTGTTCCGTAGGTTCTAACCCATTTAGTTGTCGCTATTTCATTCCCGTTTGATGTCGCTATCGGTGTCGGACTTACTGTATATGTAGTTCCGTTAAAATTAAAGTTATAATAATATAAAGAAAGGATATATTTTATGTTTGATTTTGAAAATCTTGAAGGAATGTCAGTTGAACCACCCGAATTTTTCGGGTTTGGTAAAATTGACAATAGCTATGGTTTTGTAGAAAATACAGACCCTAGGTACGACGAAAACACATTTATTAAGGTAACACCCGAAGAACACCAGCAACTATTTGAAGAACAGTCCGAAGGTAAACAAATTGTTTGCTATGAAGGCAAAGTGTTTACTGCCGAACCCGACAGATACTATCTTGACGACAACGGTGAATATTTGAAACGTACTGATGAAGAACTTGCTAAATTGAAAGCAAATCAGCGCAAAACACAGTTTTTAAACACGTTTTTCAAAATCGGTGATTACGGCTATTATCGCAAAATTCCAAAAGGCTATTCAACCGCTATGGATAGTTTGAACTGTGCTATGAACGCACTTAATGCAGAAATAACGGAGTTTCCGGCAGGTACATTTATATTCTACAAAGAACCGGATTTCACGCAACCGGAACAATGCACGGAAGATTGGCTCATAGCCAATCAAATAAAATCAGACGTAATGAGCGCTGATGAGTTCAAAAAACTCTACACTACCGCCGTAATAGCTTGGAACACAACGGAACATTAGGAGGGAAAATATATGAAAAAGATTATTTGTATTTTATTCATCGCCCTTTTGGGGATGCCGATTTTTGCGCAAGAGGAAACAAAGGACAATGAGCAGCTAATTGATGTTGAAAACGCAGGCGGACTGTTACTTTTCCAAAAACAACCGGCTTACGAAAAACAATGTCAGGTAATCCGTATTAAAAAAAGCGGTGGGATTACCATTATTCAAATCAACGGCAAAAGCCCGAAAGTAAAGGAAAATAAGGAAAATGACTAAGTTTATCACTTGTGCAAGCAGAACGGAACAACTTCCCGAAAAGGGTATGTATAAACTGTTAGACAACGAATTATACCTCGATGATGATTATTTGATTTACCTTGCATGGCGAGGTTATCGCACCGATAATTTCACGTGGATAAAAAACAGCAACTGGGATATCAGATGTTCGCATGGACACGATGTCGGATGTCAATATCATCAGGTGGTCAGAGTTAATCTGACTGAATCAGAGTTATGGTCAAGCGGTTTGTTGCATTATCACAAAGGTAAAATCGTTTGCGAGGATATTCCAAAGGAATTTTTAAGCGTAATCGACATATCGGGGCATTGGATAAATAATTTATTTTACCGAATGCTACGGGATGCTGATTGCCCGAAAACTCCGAAACATATACAAAAATTATATCGAGCAGGAGTATCGTTTAATCTGAACTGGTTTACAACCGGTAAAGAAAAAATCGACTTAGATAATTTGTATGAGGGTGTGGCATAATGGAAATAGGTACAAAAATTGCCCTTGTTGCACTGGGAATAACAGTTTTAAGCAATATCATCTCTATTGTAATGTATTCATCGAAACAAACAACTGCTCTTGAAGTTTTAAAGATTTCTTTTGAGGATTTCAAAAAGGGCATGGAAAAGAACTTTGAGGATTTTAAAACAGAAATAAAGGAAAAAATCAAGGAAAGCAGATTGCACACGGACGAACACATCAAACGTCTTGAAGAAAAACAAGACAAACACAATTCAGTTATTGAACGTATGGCAATTGTCGAACAATCCGTTAAATCCGCCCACCACCGAAATGATGATGTCATTATAAGATTGCAAAATTTAGAAAGGAAAGTTCATTGATAAAATATGTTATTGGACACTGGACAGGTGGAATGCACCGTCCTAACAAGATAGACTTATCCAGCTACCAGCTCTTAATCGATTCAGACGGTAAACGTTATAACGGATTAGCTCCCGGCACAACATCGTCAACAGGCGGCATGAACTCAATTACATACAATATTTCTTGTTGCGGCGGTCTTTCAACTTCACCTATTACTAAAATACAGATTGAAGCGTTTTACAAAGCCTGCGCCGAAATTCTAAAAAAATATAATTTGACTCCGGATAAATTTTATACACACGCAGAGATAGGACAAATGTGCACAGACGGAACTATAACAAAGTTATTACCATACAACCAGTGGTTATACCAAAACAAAGGCAAAATTGACTTGACTAAGTTACCTGATATAAACGGCACACCTGCTACTACTGGTAATTTTATCAGACATAAAATTTTATGGTATTATGAGCGTCTTTAGCTTTTTTCATATAGAAACTCTTTTATAACCTTGCAGTAATCTTTATTGCAAGGTTTTTTTTTGCCCTGAAATCATTTTTCTGACATCATCCCAGTAACTTTTAGGTACATTTTTTACACAATTTTCGAGCGATTCCTTCATCTCTCTTTGTACTCTTTCATTTTCCTTTTCATAAAAAATCCTTCTAGCCTCAATCTGTTTGTATTCTTTGATGATTTGCGCCGCACCTCCATTACGAATTATTGCGTTTATATAAGCATTCTTATTTTGAACATTTTTACTTTTTGCATATTCAATTAAATATTTTCTATCCTCTGGGTTAATTTTTTGTTCTTTTTTAGGTTCTATACATGTATTATGACTTTTTGTCATATCTAAAATGTCATTTTGGCTTTTATAATCTGACAAATTTTCAGGCTCAAAATTTTTTAAATCTTGAGTCGGTTTTTGAACGATTTTAGACGTGAATTTGTATCTGTTTGATGATTTACATTCGACAATAATTAAACCAGCCTTAACGAGCTCCTGAACGGCTCTAATTACAGACCGCTCTGAAATCCCCGTTTTATCGGCAATTGTTTTTTGTCGAGGGAATACATCGGCTTTTGCAGGATTGTAACAACCCGATAAATACAATAATACCAATTTTGCGGTTGGTGTAACATCGAATTGTGAAAGATTGTTAAGCAAATTGTTAGTTAACCTAAATTGCGAAAAGGCATGCCCGGCATGCTTTTTGAGTTTTTTCATACGCTCCCCCTTAATTTTTTGCATACTAACCGTTGCCTTTTGCAGTCCTGCGTGTTATACTAATTATGTTTTAATAAAGTATTTATAGTATTATGACTTTTGAACTGCAAAAGTCATTTTTTTTATTTTATTTTTACTTGATTAATAATAGCAAGCATGCTAAATTAAAGTCAAGCCTTATTAATAACGGTTATCATCCTTGTTATTAAAGGTTTATAAACATTATAAAGGGGTTAAAATTATGGAAAAAGAATTAAAAATCGCAGAATTAGCAAGCATTTTGGGAGTATCAATACCGACAACTTGGAATCGGATACGTAAAGACGGGTTAAAAACCGTTAAGAAACTTGATGAAAACCGCAAAGAAATAACTTATGTAATAGTTTCGGATGATTACGCAGAAAAGTATATTAACAACGTTATTAATAACGTTAATAATGTTGTTAATAACGGTAATTATGAAGATTTATTAACCGTTAATAACGATAATAATGTTAATAATAACCCCTTAAACACTCAAATGCAGGGTCTTTCAGCCGTTGAAGTGTTCGACCGTTTAACAAATATTAATAACCGTTATAATGAAGAATTAAAAACTCTTAATAAAGACTTAGTGGATGCCAAAAGTAAATTACTGCTTTTAGAGGATAAAGCTAATCGTGAAGGATTTTATGTGAACGAAATAAACGAATTGAAAAAAGATAATAAAAAACTTTCAACTTGCATGACAATTTTAATAATTTTTGTAATATTTTTATTAATAGTAATTTTATTTTTGAGCTTTAATTTTTCCAATTCGGATTTAAAAACAGATAAAACCCCTTCGATTCAAATCGAAAATAACTAAGTGAATTTTCATCAAATTTTTTAGGGTCTGTAAAGACAATAATTTCGACCCGATTTTGTAACAATTCGTTACATACCTATAATAATAATTATGTAAAAAGTTAGCAAGGAAACTCCACATCATCAAATGTTATAATTCCTTTTTTTAACCCTATTAAAATTGCTTGTAATCTTGTGCCACATTTTAATTTATCGCAAATGTGATGTACATGGTCTTTTACCGTTCTCGGTGATATAATCAGTTTATTTGCGATTTGCTCATTTGTTAAGCATAATAAAGGCAACACTTCACGTTCACGTTTAGTCAATAACATACTTTTTGCTCCCTCTCTGTCTGAAATGTTTAAAATAAGCTGATTCCGCTCATTTTATCCTTTCTACCTTTCTAAAAAACTAAATATATATGTAATCACATCCACAGTCCAACCATTACCAATAACTCCGGCAGCTATGTTACGGTTTAAAATTTTCGTATATCCTTCGGGCAAAGTTTGAAGTCGCTCAAGCTCCGTTTAATTAAGATGTCGGCAAGAATAACGGTCGTTTAAATCCTCAAAAACAAGCGTGAACATCCCCGTCGTTTCGTATCGGCGAAGCATTTTAATTTTATTGCTATAAGGACGGCTCTCGCTTTCCTTGATACAACGAGCTTTTAATCTATCGGCATAACCGCTTGTTAAAATATCTTGTAAATAAATTTTTTTATCTTTTGGTTGTGGAATTGCACAAGTCGGAAAACCAAAAAGATTATAATTTTTTTCGCCAATATTCGTCCAATAAAAACGATTCCGTAATTGAGCCGAAACAAGATCCGAATTGATATTCACGGGATAAATTCCAAGAGCTTGGGAAATTATTTCATAATCAGCAGGCGGCATTTCAACATTTTCAAATAAAAAATATTTTGGTTTTAATTCCTTCAACGCCCGGACGTATTCCCAAAACAAAGAACTTTTTGACCCTTTTAAACCGGGGCGTTTGGAATGTGCCTGCGATAAATCTTGACAAGGACTTCCACCGATTAGCAAGTCAATTTCTTCAAACTGCTTGAAATCTATATCTTTTACATCCCCTAATTGTATAGTATTAGGAAAGTTATGTTGAGTTACTTTTATTGCATATTTATCAATTTCACTTGAATAATATTTGTCAACTTTTATTCCAGCTCTTTTTAAAGCAAGTTGTCCACAACTTATTCCGTCAAATAAACTTAGTATATTCATTATTTCCCTCTTGTTTCATGTTATAATATTAATAGCTCGTTTACCATTCGTAAGATATTAGTATAGAAAGAGCGTCGAATCCGCCTTTTTTAAGGCGGTTTCTGCTTTTATATAATTCATTCTCCCCCTACCATTTTGTTAGCGTCAACAAAATGGTCTTTACTTCTATAAGGCATTTTAGATATTAAATACTCAATACTAGCCATTTTTCTCCTCGCTTTTAAGGTATTCAATAATACCGCTGATGCAATTATCATCGCAATTATCTTCAATGTGTCTTTGACAAATTGCACAAGCCCCTCGGCATTCGCCGTCATTATCAATTGCTACCACATAAGCAAAATCCTCTATCGATAAAGATTTTAATATGTCAAACCGATTCATTTCCCACCTCGTTTATTATTTGTTTTATTTTTATCAAACTTTCGCAAACATAATCTTCATCAAGGTCGCAACCATCTGTATTATACCAACCACAATTATCACATAAATCATTGAGTAAATCTTTATTAATAATTTTTATATCATTTATGCACGCTTCATACTTCTCACATTTCTGCTCTTTTCTTTTAAGCTGCTTATAGTGACAGTTTGGACTTATATTACATTTGGCTTCACTAAAAGGTATATTTGTAAAAAGATAATTTGCTATACAAGTTTGGTTCTTATAGTGAATACACCCGCTCACATCAACGCCGTTTATTATTATTGGTTCTGCCATTCCTCTACCTCGCTTTCTAGCAATTGTTTGCCTCTCTGATTGATTGTTTGATTTCTTCCATCTAAAACTCCATTCTTTTATGTTTATTCACGTTCAAAAAAGTTTTTAAAAGTATTGTAACCGTATTGACCCTCCGTTGCTTTAAGCACTTCCGTCAAGGTCATTTTATCTTTGTATTTATCTTTGTTATTTTCAAGGTAATTATTTGTGCCAAAACTGCACGCGCCTGTGATTGTTCTGTAAGCAATTACCCAATAACTGAGGTCGTGGACTTCATCAGAGTTTAAACCTCTATATTGGCTTACATCTCTTTCGGATGTTTTAAACAACCAGTCAAAATATGCTTGTCTTACAGTGTTTCCGTGAGCATAAACATTATCTTTGAAAAATATATATGCTGTTTTTAACCCCGTTTTAATTTTTAGGATATTACCTTTTGAAGAAATTATTTCACAGAAAATGCCGTCAATTTTTCGATATTTCCCGTTCTGCCAACAAAGATTACTTTCAACCTCATTAGTAAAATTTCTCATAAATTTTTTTGAGGGTTTGTTGATTTTTTTACTTTTGATGTTCGTATCGCTCAAATACAAACTACCCCCAACAGTGAGGTTGTCCGGTAACGAGCTGATGTTCGTACCGCTCAAATACAAATAACCCCCGACAGTGAGATTGTCGGGTAATGCGCTGATGTTCGTACCGCTCAAATACAAATAACCCCCGACAGTGAGGTTGTCCGGTAACGAGCTGATATTCGTATCGCTCAAATACAAATCACCCCCAACAGTGAGGTTGTCCGGTAACGAGCTGATATTCGTACCGCTCAAATCCAAACCACCCCCGACAGTGAGGTTGT
>CANPZB010000015.1 GCA_947588755.1 Candidatus Gastranaerophilales bacterium
ACTTTGTACAATGTATAAGCCTGATTTAAAACACTGTACATTTTTTTCAACTTATTAACAGTAACTTTTTCCTGATATTTTTGAATTAATGACGGCATGGTCATTGCAGCCACAACGCCGATGATACCGAGGGTGATTAGAACTTCCGCCAGAGTGAATGCGGCTATACGTTTGTTGTGTTGCTGCTCTACGTGCGTAGCACCCTCGGCGAGAGTGAAACCGAATTTTCGTGAAAGGTGAGAAGTGAAAAGTGAGAGGACCTTATCGGCACTACGTGCAAAATGATAGGCTGGATTGCTTTGCATTCGCTCGCAATGACCGTACACCTCCATGTCACCCTGAACCCACCCCATGTCATGCTGAACTTGTTTCAGCATCTGAGCCTTGTCGGGTCTCACTGTCTTTTCGACCCCGTCGTTTTTAATCAAACTGTCATCCTGAACTTGCGAATTTGCGGACGGACGGAGTGGTAACGAGTCCGGATAGCGAACAGATTGAGCATGCTGTGGCAGAGCCACAAATGCGAAACTCTGTGAGCGTGGAGCAAATTCAAGACGTTTCAGGGTCTTACCATTGTCGGGTCTTACAGTCTTTCCCAAAATTGTTGCGTTTTTAATTTCTTTTTTCATTTTTTAGTTCCTTTCTTGTTTTTATTTATTACTCTTTATTGAAAACTATAACTATACATGTCACCCTGAATTCATTTCAGGGTCTTATTTATTCGGTATTGGTACATAATCCTAAACCGTCTTGGATATACTCCAATGCATGCAGGGGCTTGTTATTCATCATAGTTGTGGACATTGACTTTGGTTTAGTTTCTTTTCTATTTAAAGACTTAATAAGGCTTAGATGCTGAAACAAGTTCAGCATGACATGTTGTTGTTCGGTATAACATGGCACTGAATAATTGCCTTCGGCAAAAGATCCTGAAACAAGTTCAGGATGACATGGGGTGGATTCAACCTTATCCCCCGTCCGTCCGTAAATCCGCAAGTTCAGCATGACATGATCTTTCAGGATGATATGATAAAAATCCCCACGACAAAATGAGGGACAAAAATTAATCCCTTTAAAATTACCCCAAAAACGAAAAACGGCTAAAATACAGTCATAGAGCGGGTTTACAGACTCGGGGGGGGGGTGAATGCTAAAACTTCAAAATTCGATTTATTCATAATTTTTTCATTAACTCCCAAATTTTCGGTGTTTCGCACCGGAGTACTTCCCGATTGAAATATTTCAACCTTACTTTAATATTATAACACTTTTTACAAAAATTTCAAGTGTAATAATTGTAACAGAATGTTAACATTTTTTTTATTAAAAAGGCAATTTTTTTAAAACTATATACTTTATATATATGTAAGAGATATAAAGAGAAGAAAACGAGAAAGAGAGCAAAAGAAAATGGCAACATTCACAACAAATAGCAATACAAACGGCCAATTCGGTACTTTGGTTAGAAACAGAAATAAAAGAAACGGTTTAAATTCGGCAGAATTTGATTATTTTGCGGTTAAAGACAGAAGAATGCGTTTTAACAGTGCTAAAGACCCTATTTATTATGTTTTTGACTGTATTGAAAACAGACCTGTTAAGACACTCGCCAAAGAATTTGTAAAAGACTCATTTTTTGAAATAGCAAACTTTGTTTCAAAAGTCGTCAGATAGTCAATAGGAATATAAAAGGAAAAGGATAAAGAATTTAAAGAGATGGTTTTCATCTCTTTTTTTTTATAATATATCCAAAGGATCGACGTCTGCCGCAAGCCGCACATCTTTTGGCATGGTAATTCTGCTTAAAAATCCCGAAACAAACTGATGTCCTTTTATATCGGCTTTGTTTTTCAGGATTATTTGATATCTGTACAACCCGTTAATTCTTTCAATAACACATGCACTTGGCCCGAGAATATCAAGTCTTTCGGTAAAACCTAATTTTTCCGTCATGACAGACATTCTTAAAGCTATTTCCCGAGCGGATTTTTCCGCACGAAAGTTGTTCGTTGAACTGATGATAAGTCTGATTATTTTACTGAAAGGCGGGTAATCAAATTCTTCCCGTGCGGATATTTCCGTATTGTAGAATTCCGAATAGTTTTGTGATTTTGCACTTGCCAGAGCGTAAAAATCGGGGTTATAAGTTTGAAACATCACAGACCCGCTGTATTCACCTCGTCCGGCACGTCCCGCAACCTGTGTTAACAGTTGAAATCCTCTTTCGCTTGCACGAAAATCAGGTAAATTGAAACTTGCATCGGCAGAAATTACCCCAACCAAAGTTACATTGGGATTATCCAGACCTTTTGCTATCATTTGAGTACCGACAAGTATATCAATGTCACCTTGCTGGAAGCGTTCCAAAAGCCTTATATGCTCTCCTTTTCTTGTAAGTATATCGCTGTCTATCCTTTCAATTCTGTGCTGCGGGAAAAGTTCACGAATATAATGTTCAATTTTTTGAGTTCCTGCCCCGCTGTTTTTTAAAGCGTCAGACCCGCATTGCGGGCAAAAGTCGGGAAAAATTGAAATATGGTTGCAATAATGACATTTAAGACGGTTTTCTTTGGCATGCCATATCATAGGTATGGCACAATTCGGGCATTCGATTACATGACCGCAGGATTGACACTGCGTAAACGTGGAAAATCCTCTGCGATTTATTAAAATTATTACTTGTTTACCGTTATCGAGTGTTTTTTTAATTTCCGTTTGAAGCGGAACGGAAATAAGGTTTTTATATGCCGCACGACCGTATTCTTGCATATTAATAACGGTTACGGGCGGAATTTTGGCATTGTTGTACCGGTGTTTAAGTTCAAAAAGTGAATTTGTGTTTATTGCCCTGTAGTAAGACGAAATATCGGGAGTGGCAGAGCCTGAAACGAGAGCACAGTCATGAAATTCCGCGAGTTTTCTTGCAACGGTTCTCGCATCGTATCTGGGTGCGGGATTTGTTTGTTTATATGCACTTTCATGTTCTTCATCTATTATTATAAGTCCGATATTTTGCAGGGGTGCAAATACCGCAGAACGTGCTCCCGCCAAGATTTTAATCTCATTTTTATACAGTTTTTGCCAAACATCATACCTTTCACCTTCGGAAATACTGCTGTGCCATATTGCAACGTCTGATGTCCCGAATTTTTTTGCCAAACGCTTGGACAACTGGGACGCCAATGCAATTTCCGGTGCCAGAAAAAGTACGTTTTTACCTGACTTTATGGTGTCGTCAATGAGTTTAAAATAGACTTCGGTTTTGCCCGAAGCCGTAACTCCATGCAATAAAATGTTATTTTTACTTTTTGAATTTTTGATTTGTTTTTTTATACCTTCATAAACCTGTTTTTGTTCGTCGGTTAAATTAAAAAGCGGTTCGGTTTCTTTAATTTGTAAAATGTCAAGCGGATTTCTGTAAAGTTCTTCTTCCGTAATACGCAAACAGCCGAGTTTTTCAAGTTTTTTAACGGTGTTTCTCGTGGTCTTGGCATATTTTTCAAAAAATATTAAGGGCATTTTACCTGATTTTTTCAGAATTTCAAGTACTTGAATTTGTCTTTTTGATGCGTTATCGAATGTTATAAATTCAACGGATAGCTCTTTTTTTGACTCTTTTTCTATTAATTTTAACGGAATAGCCGTGTTTAATACCGTTACCAAATCGCAGCAGTAATAATTCGCTATCCATTCCAGCAGTTTAAGATATTCGACGGAAAAAAGCGGGGTTTCGTCGAGTATTTTGTTGATTTTTTTAGCTTTAATCTCCTGCGGAAGGTAGTCCGAAAAACCTGCACAAAACGCCTTTATTAATCCTTGTCTGCCGAAAGGCACAAGAATAGCCTGACCGATTTTGATTTTATTTTTCATTTCGTCAGGTATAATGTAGCTGTACGTTTTTACTCCCAACCCTTTGATGTTTACAAGGGCAAGTGCGTATTTGTTGTTATTATAATCAGAATTTTCCGCCATTAAAAAGTTTTTCCGATTATTCAGCTTCCGCCATAAATTCTTTGCGGGCATCCTGTATGGCTTCTTCAAGCAAATCAAGCTGTTCGGGAGAGAAAGTTACCCCTTTTTTGGTCGGAAGCCAGGTTGAACCGCCGTCTGTTGTATAAAAAATTCTCATATTAAGGTAGCTTTTGCCTTTGTATTCGCTGACGGAAATTTGTAATTGTTCGGTATCAGTTCTTTCGATTGTAGCTAAAATTTTTGAATCTGCCATGTTAGTCTCCTTATTTCTCAGTTATTAATTTTTACTTTTATATATTACCACAGAAATTTTTTTATGTTAAAGTTAATATTATTTGAATAAGAGGTGTTAATTATGATAAAAATTGCCGTATGCGGTGCTTTGGGAAAAATGGGAAAAGAAGTTTGCAATGCCGTAGATGAATGTGATTTTACCGAACTTAGTGCGAAAATTGATATTGCCGCTCAGGATATGTATCATTCAATAGAAGAAGTTCACAGGGTTCAAGACATAGATGTTTTGATTGATTTTACCCAGCCTGCTTCAATTTTCAATAATGCTGAATATTGTATAAATAACGGCATAAAAATAGTTGTCGGTACAACAGGTTTAACCGATGAGCAAATCGAATATTTGAAAGAATTATCAGAAAAAAAAGGTACAGGCTGTTTTATTGCACCTAATTTTTCTACGGGTGCCGTTTTAATGATGATGTTTTCAAAACTGGCTGCTAAATATTTTGATAACGCCGAAATTATTGAACTTCATCACAACCAGAAGAAAGATGCACCGTCAGGTACGGCAATAAAGACCGCAAAACTTATGTCGGAAGCCAAATCAGATTTTACAAGCGGAAATTGCCCCGAAATAGAAACCGTAAAGGGTGCAAGAGGTGGTAAATCTTATTCCGATATTCATATTCATTCAGTCAGAGTTCCCGGATATATTGCTTCTCAGGAGGTTATTTTCGGTTCTCCGGGACAAATAATGACCGTCCGCCATGATACTATGGACAGAAAATGTTACATGCAAGGTGTTTTACTTGCCGTGAAATACTTGTATGAAAATAATAACTTTACTTACGGACTTGAAAATATACTATAAGTCAGTAAGAATTTATTTCTTTGGGCGGGCAATGTTCCGCATTGCAGAATAAGTGTTAATTTGCCCTTATTTAGTTTTGTAAAAAAATTGCTCTTTATGCCAAAAAAGCGTGTAAAAATCCCGAAAACGGGGTATAATATATATAGGAAGTCCCTGATTTAAGGACTAATCAGGTTTCCGATGAGTGTTATTCCCCCACCCACTCTTAAATAAAAAAGGTATCCGGTTACTCAATTATTGGTGATGACATGGATACGCTGTTTTTATGCCCCCAAATTAAAAATTTTAAAGATGTTAAGTTTTTAGAAAAACTTATTGATACATCGTTTATTTGTTTTTTAATTATTTCGCAAAGTCTGTTTCCTCTTTTTGCAAGTGACGGTTATAAAGTTGCACAATCCGTTATTCCTTTGCGGGCGGGCAATATTGAACAGATTAAAGAAAAAGTTATGTATGAACTTTCCGAACAAAAACGCAAAGAGGATTTTGATAAGGACGTTATAAACAAATATCCTAACGCTGTTATTAGCGATGTTACGGATGGCGTAAAACACATTAAACTTACAAAATATTATGCGGGAAAACCGGTAAGAATTAATGTTGTGGAGGTAAATCAAAGGATAGCAAAAAACCTTGAATTAACACCTGCACTTTCTTCCGATACGAATTTAAAAAGCAGAACAAAAATTTCTTCCATTGCAAAGAACAACAATGCCGTAGTCGCATTAAACGGCACGTATTTTAAGCCGCAAACCGGAGTTCCTCTGGGAGCTTTAATGATTGACAAAAAAATATACACAGGTCCGATTTACGACAGGGTTGCAATAGGAATATTTGATGACGGTTTTGATATTGCCAGAATACAGTTAAATGCGGCTATAGAAGGCAGTGGAATAACCGTTAAAGTTGATAATATTAATCAACCGCGAATACTTTCGACTTACGTACTGGTTTATACGGGCGAGTGGGGTAAACTTTCACCTTACGCACCCAAGTACGGAATGAACTTGCTTGTTGAAAACGGTAAGATAACGAAAGCTTCCGCTAATCCGATAGAAATAGGCAAAGACAGTTTTGTAATATCAGGGCCGAAAAATCTTTTACAACCGCTGTTAATCAAGAAGGATGCAAAATTATCAATAAAAACAATTCCCGAGTGGAATGGCGTTAAAGACATAATAAGCGGAGGGCCTTACCTTGTAAAAGACGGAGAGGTATTTGTTGACATGACGGCACAAAAGCTGGGTTCAATAGGCGGAAGAAATCCCCGCAGTGCAATAGGTTACACTTCCCAAAACAATCTTATTCTTGTTGCGGTTGACGGGCGTGAAGGGAGTTCAATAGGCATGACTTTAACTGAGCTTGCGGCATTTATGCGGTCAATAGGATGTGTAAATGCCATGAATTTGGACGGCGGGGGGTCTACCGTAATGTATGTTAACGGACAAATAGTTAACAAACCGAATGTAACAGGCGGAATACCTATTTCCAATGCGATAGTTTTATCAAAAACAACAGACTGAATTAAACATCGGCAACGGGCGGAAGGTCTATTTTTTTTAGCCTTTGTTCTATTCTGCGATACCATTTTAAATGCTGTTTAAATAAAATATTATACTGTGTAATATCGCCCTGTGAAATTTCTAATGCCTGATTATCACAAACTTTTTGAAGTGAGTGTTCTAGCATGTGAGTTAACTCTTTTCTTTCAAAGTTTCTGTCGTCGAAAAGTTCAATTCTTTGACCGAATTCAACAACAACTTCGGGTCTGTTGTCACGGAAGAAACAGTAATCAATAGCTATCGGGATAAGATTTATTTTCCCGTACCTTTTTATTGCGTTTTTGGCGATATATGCCAGACCTGTTTGAAATTCAATAGGTCTGAAATGAGGCGGTCTTATAATTCCTTGCGGGAAAATACAAAGAATATTTCTTAAATCGCCGAGTACGTCTACGGAATATTTTAGAGCTTTCATTGCCGACTGCGGAGACTTTTTGTTAACACTGTACGCCCCCCCGCGTCGAAGTAACGGAAATCTGTTTAATTCTTCGACCATAAGACGTATTTCTTTATGACAAATCCTGTGTGCGATATTGTAAAATACTATTCCGTCCCACCAGTTGCAATGCGGTGCAAAGAGAATAGTCGGAGCATTTTCGTCTCTTTCATAAAAATTTTCCGCACCTTTGTATCGGAACGCATAAAATCGATTTTGAAGCATATTAAAGAAAAACATGCTCGCAACCCACAGCCAGAATTTACTTGTTTTGGCCGGTTTAAATTTTTCTTCCCTGTTCCTCAATTTAGTGGGAGGAATATCGCAATATAATTGTTCATCTGTAGCTGTCATAAAAATATTTTACTTCATAATAAATGAATAGTGAATATATGATTTTACATTTTTAAGAAAAATTAACTTACGTGAAAATTATTTTTTACAAAAAGCATGAATTAGTTTGTCAAAAATCATGTTTGTGTGATAATTATTATGAAGCTAAAATATTAAATAGCGAAGTACACTATGAATAAATAAGGAAAAAGTAAAAATGGCAAGAAAAACTCCATTAGAAAAAATCAGAAACATTGGTATTGCCGCACACATAGATGCGGGCAAAACCACTACAACCGAACGTATTTTGTTCTACACGGGCAAGACTCATAAAATCGGTGAAGTTCATGACGGTGCTGCCGTAACCGACTTTATGGAACAGGAACGTGAAAGAGGTATTACAATTCAGTCCGCTGCGGTAACTGCGGAATGGAAAGGACATCAAATTAACATTATTGATACTCCGGGACACGTTGACTTTACTATTGAAGTTGAACGTTCTTTGCGTGTATTGGACGGTGTTGTTGCCGTATTCTGTGCAGTCGGCGGTGTTCAGTCCCAATCGGAAACTGTTTGGCGTCAGGCTAACAGATATGAAGTTCCGAGAATGGTTTTTGTCAATAAAATGGACAGAACCGGTGCAAACTTCTATCGTGTTGTTGACCAGATTAGAAACAGACTCGGAGCTAACGCTCATCCCATCAGATTACCTATAGGTGCTGAGGACAAATTCCAGGGTCTGGTTGATTTGTTTGAAATGAAAGCTTATATTTACACAAACGATTTAGGTACGGATATAAAAGAGGAAGAAATTCCCGCCGATATGGCAGACAAGGCAAAAGAATACAGAGATGCACTTGTTGAAGCCATTGCGGAATGCGATGACGATGTTATGATGAAGTACCTTGAAGGCGAAGAAATCTCAATCGAAGAACTTAAAAAAGGCTTGAGAAAAGGTGTTTGCGAAAACAAAATCGTCCCCGTAACTTGCGGTACGGCATTCAAAAACAAAGGTGTTCAATTACTTTTGGACTCCGTAGTTGAGTTAATGCCTTCACCTGTTGACGTTAAAGCTATTGAAGGTGAACTTGAAGACGGTACAAGAACCGAAAGACATTCTTCCGACGAAGAACCTTTCTCGGCACTTGCATTTAAGGTTATGACTGACCCCTATGTAGGTCGTTTGACTTTCTTGAGAATATATTCAGGAAAATTAACTTCCGGTTCTTACGTATTGAACGCAACTAACGGTAAAAAAGAACGTATATCAAGGCTTGTACAAATGTATGCTGACCAGAGAATTGAAGAAAACGAAGTATATGCAGGCGATATATGTGCAGCCGTAGGTTTGAAAGATACAACAACAGGCGACACTCTTTGTGATGAAAAAAGCCCGATTATCTTAGAAAAAATGACCTTCCCCGAACCGGTTATTTCGGTAGCTATTGAGCCTAAAACGAAAGCCGATCAGGACAAAATGGGTATTGCACTTCAAAAACTTGCGGAAGAAGACCCGTCATTCCGTGTCAAATCCGATACCGAAACAGGTCAGACAATTATATCCGGTATGGGTGAACTTCACCTTGATATTATTGTTGACCGTTTGATGAGGGAATTTAAGGTTGACGCGAATGTAGGTAAGCCTCAGGTTGCGTATCGTGAAACAATTCGCGGTAATGCGGATCAGGATTCCAAATTCATCCGTCAATCAGGTGGTAAAGGTCAGTACGGACACGTTAAAATCAGAATTGCTCCTGCGGATGAAAATGCCGGATTTGTATTTGAAAACAAAATCGTCGGCGGTGCCATTCCTAAAGAATATATCGAACCTGCAAGAAAAGGTATGGAAGAAGCACTTGAAGGCGGTATTCTGGCAGGTTTCCCGATGATAGACGTAAAAGTTGAACTTTATGACGGTTCGTTCCACGAAGTTGACTCATCGGAAATGGCATTTAAAATAGCAGGTTCAATGGCTATTAAAGAAGGGTGCAGAAAAGCTAAACCCTGCATACTTGAACCTATGATGAAGGTAGAAATTGAAGTTCCCGAAGAAAACACGGGCGACATAATCGGGGATATATCTTCCCGCCGCGGACGTGTTGAAGGTATGGAAATCATTGAAGGTACAGGTATTCAAAAAATTAATGCAATAGTACCTCTCGGTGAAATGTTCGGATATGCTACCGACATACGTTCAAAAACTCAAGGACGCGGTACTTTCTCAATGGAATTCAAATGCTACGAACAAGTTCCGGCAAATATTGAAAAAGAAATCATTGAGAAATCAGGTGCAAGCAAAGAATAGAATTTGTTTAAATTCTTTGATATTTTGCAAAAAGACAGGATTAATTTCCTGTCTTTTTGTTTAATAAAAAACCGCTTTTTTAAGTAAGCGGTCGGGAAAGTCAAAATTTTTGTTCTTAAGGAAATTAAAATATATAGGAATCAAATTTATTAACCGAATGTATTAAACGATTTTTCGACGTTTTTATCAATAATGTTTTTAACCGAATCGTATTCTGTTTGCAATGCACTATGTTCGGTATCAAGTTTTTTTAGTTCAAGGTCGAGTTTTTTATCTTTTCTTTCGAGGTCATCCAAATCTTGTGTATATTTAGTTTCAGCTGCCGCAATTTTTTGTTCGTCTTTTACTTCTTCAATGGATTCATCATCGCTTATGGAAGTGGAAACGAAAGTTTTCTTGGAGGTGCTGTAATATTCCAGAAGCAATTCACCTTTTCTGAGCATTTCTTCAAAAGTTGAACGGTCTTTTTCGGGTGAACTTTTTTCATCTCTAACGTATTTGTAATTACCTGTTCCGTCTAAAGCCAAACTTGCCTGATTAGTATAAGCAAAATATCCTGAGGACTGCATTTTGTAGAACAGATTTTTATAATAAGCGATAGCTGACACATTGTCGGCATCTGATGCGTTTTTATAGTTATTTACATCATAGTGTGTACTCAAGTAGGCTTCAGTAATCGCAGCCGCATAATCATATAATTCACGTTGAGCCTGAGTAGTGCCTTCATAGTTTATCGGTACTTCTTTACCTTTTTCAGAATAATGTGCATAACCATATAAATATTTATTGGTGTCTTTTTCGTATACATCGGTCCAACCGAATTGTGTATAAAGTCCTTCTTCCTTATCAATTTCGTGACCGTCGCTGTCATTGGTTTCTAAATCCAAATCTACACCGATACTTTCAAAATATTTATCCCATGCCTGATGGACTTTTTCCGCAGCGGCCTGTTGATTTGTATCTTCAGAATTATCATTTTCGTCATATCTAATTGTTAAATCCGATTGTGAGTACCCCAAGGCTTTAAGAAATCTGTTGAAGTCTCCGTTGCAGTCTTTATAAGCATCCGCAATTTTGGCGGTAACCATAATTCTGCCCATGGTATCTGTTACAACATATTGTTTGGATTCTTCAAACATTTGCATACCGGTCATCAAACCGTAAGAAATATCTTTATAAATAGCTTCCGAGCCGTTAAATCCCGTCAAAACAGTAAGTTTTGTAGCTGACAATGCTTCGTTGTATTCGGCATTAACCTGCTGGGTTTGGTCTGCTAATCTTTGTTTTGAATAAGAAACAGCCTGACCTGAATTTTCGTTGTCGGTCAATCTGGCTGTTATACTTAGTAAACGTGCTTGTGAAGCTGACATTCCCATGATTTATTTCCTTTCAATAGTTTCTGTAATCATGTTTACGGCACATTTTGCTTTGAACTTTAAATTTTTAACCGATATGTTAACAAATTGTAACATATCAGATACCGATTAATTACCGATTAACTTTGTAAAATTTTGATGTAAAACTTTTATAAGGATATTTAATTTTGAGTTTTTCAATGTTATAATTCACTATATTGATTACGGAGAGGAAAATATGTGCGGAATAGTAGGATATGCAGGTAACAAATCAGTAGTTGATATACTTTTGGACGGCTTGGAACAGCTGGAATACAGAGGATACGATTCCTCGGGTATTGCCGTAAAGTGTAAAGACGGTATAAAAGTATATAAAGCCGAAGGAAAACTCGGAAATTTGCGTAATGTTTTGAGTAATTGCCTTGATGAATTTAAAACTTCTACCTGCGGTATCGGACATATAAGATGGGCAACTCATGGTGCTCCTACGGTTTTGAACGCTCATCCGCATACTTGTACCTGCGGTAATCTGGTTATTGTTCATAACGGTATAATAGAAAATTACAAAGAATTACGCGAAAAACTTACCGCTTCGGGTTGTACTTTTCGCTCTCAAACTGATACGGAAGCGGTTGCACATCTTGTCGCTCGCAAGTATTTTGAAGTAAAAGATTTAACCGAAGCTGTCAGACTCGCTTCCAAAGAACTCGAGGGGGCTTACGCACTTTGTGTAATGCACAACGATTATAATAACACCATAGTCGCAACAAAAAGAAACGCTCCGTTACTTATCGGTTACGGAGAGAATGAATTCTTTGCGGCATCTGATGTCCCGGCAATTATTAAGCATACCAACAAAGCGGTTTATCTTAACGATAACGAAATAGCTACACTTAACCCCGCAGGAATTAAATTTATTGACGGAGAAGGAAACGTAATAACCCCAAGGGTTGAAACGCTTCCATGGGAGCCTGTTGCACTCAGTAAAATGGGTTATAAGCACTTTATGCTTAAGGAAATCCATGAGCAGTCCGATGTAATAAGGAATATTCTTATCGGTAAATTGCATGCACCTGATGAAAATATCGTATTAAACGAAGTTAAGCTTGATAAAAATACATTGAAAAATCTTAACCGTATTCAAATTGTAGCCTGCGGAACTTCTTTGCATGCGGCAATGGTAGGAAAGTATCTGATAGAGAATTTCTGTGATATTGCGGTTGATGTGGAAGCCTCCAGTGAATATATTTACAGAAAAACGGTTACTGACACTCATACTCTGGTAATAGGTGTTTCACAGTCAGGCGAAACTGCTGATACTTTGACTGCCGTAAAACAGTCAAAAGCACGCGGTTCGCATATCCTTATTATAACAAACAGACCCGACAGTGCCATGGCAAGAGAAGCCGACAGCCTTGTCCCTGTTAACGCTGGGATTGAAGTTTCGGTTGCCGCAACAAAATCTTACACGGCACAGCTTATGGCATTTTATCTTTTGGCATTGTATATGGCGGAAATTAAAGAAAGCATGAGCAAAACGGATTTACAGGCTTTGAAGGCCGAAATGATGCAGCTTCCGCAAAAGGTTGACCAAATTCTTGCACAAACTGACGAAATTAAAAAATGTGCTCATGCATTTGCCAATACAAAGAACTTTATTTACGTGGCAAGGGGGATAAATTATCCTACTGCACTTGAAGGAGCGTTAAAGCTAAAAGAAATCAGCTATATTAACGCAACGGGTTATCCCGCGGGCGAACTTAAACATGGGCCGATAGCCATGCTTGATGAAACAATGCCTGTGCTTTCAATATTAATGCTTGGAACGGTTTATGAAAAAATCCTTTCAAACAGTGAAGAAGCTAAGGCAAGAAATGCACAAATGATAGCATTAACGAATTCCGATGATAAAAAACTTGATGATTTATTTGATTATATAATCCGAGTTCCTGCCGTACAAGAGTTGTTTTCGCCCATAATAGCAATGGTTCCTTTGCAGCTTTTGGCTTACTATATTGCCGAATTTTTGGGTAAAGACGTTGACCAGCCCAGAAACCTCGCTAAATCGGTAACTGTTGAATGATTAAATCAGATTTAATAAAAATTAAAAATACGGGTAATATTAATGATTTTCTTATCGAAAACAGTTTAAAAGATAAGAATATTGTTCGTTGGGCTGTAGTAGCCGTCGACGAAGAATTTATCACGATAAGCTTATCGTACGAAATATAATTTTTTAAAGCGGTTTTAAAAACAGATTGGAAATATTTATATCAAGAGCCTCGGAGATTTTAAGCAGAGTAGTATATTTTGGGTCATTCACGCCGCATTCTATGCAGCTGATTGCCCGTCGGGACAAATCAGTTTTTTCGGCAAGTTCTTCTTGCGACAACCCCTTTTTTAAACGTTCAAATCTGATTCTTTGACCTAAAATGAGTAATTTATCATTTTTCATAACTCAATTTTATTTGTTGACAAAATTTACTCTATGCTATAAAATTATCTTATGATAACTATAAATCATAAAAATGAAGAATTATACACAATTCTGATTTGCATGATAAAGGAGAATAGGACATGAAAAGGAATTTAAAAATCGCTTTTACTCTGGCAGAAGTTCTAATCACCCTCGGGATAATTGGTGTTGTTGCGGCAATGACTATGCCGTCATTAATTCAAAAACATCAGGAAAGAGAAACTGTCGTTAAACTAAAGAAATTTTACAGTACAATTTCACAAAGTTATCTGTTTGCCGTGCAAGAATACGGAACACCCTCGGAATGGGGAATAACAGGCAGAGATGTAGGAAGTAAAGACAAGAATGAGGAGTCCTATGCCGCAACAAACGCAATTCTTGTACGTGACAGGCTTTTAAAAAATGTCAAAAAGACCCGTGTCTGTGATAATGCAAAAAACCAAAAAGCTTGCGGGTTTGCTAATGAAATTTATTTTTTAGACGGTCAAACAAAGGATTCTACAATATCAGGTTCTTCTGCCTTAACGGCTTCAGCAGCTCTGGCTGACGGTAGTTCTGTGATGTTTATTGCAAATGGTGCAGCCCTAAGTAACAGAGGTCCGGGTGCATTAGCTTATACTGCCGGAATTATATATTATGATATTAACGGGATTAAACCGCCCAATACTTACGGAAAAGATTTCTTTTTCTTTTATTTGACTAACCAAAATATTATGCCTTGCGGTACGGAAGATGAAACACTTTATACTTTTAATAATAATTGCGTTAACGTCCGCAACCAGGCAGGTGTGGGCTGTACAGCTTGGGTAATTTTTAACGAAAACATGGATTACCTGCATTGTGATGATTTGTCTTGGAACGGTAAACATAAGTGTTCTGACTAAAACCGTGTTGCAGGGTAAAAAAGGGAAGGGAAACACAAATGTTCTGACTAAGCCTGTCCCAGCGGGCTACGTGCGTAGCATTGGGATGGTAAGCATAAGTGTTCAGACTAAAACGGTGTGAAAAGTGAGAAGTGAGAGGTAGAAAGGTTCGTTACGGGTGCTTTAGCACCCGATAAGGTCCTCTCACTTCTCACCTCTCACCCAAAGAGGTAACAACGAAAAAATTAATATTTTTTTATAAAATATTTGCTTTTCAATGTTTACTGTTGTAAACTTTATAGTGCCGGGTCGGAATTAAAAACCTTACCGGCATGTATAGAAATTAAGGAGAAAAAAAATGACACCAAAAAACTTTTTATTCACTTCCGAATCAGTTACGGAAGGTCACCCCGACAAAGTTTGCGACCAAATTTCAGACGCAATTTTGGACGAGTTTTTATCAAAGTATCCACAGGCACGTGTAGCGGCAGAAACAACTGTTACTACGGGAATTGCACTTGTTTGCGGTGAAATTACGGCGGACTGTTATGTTGATATTCCCGCCGTTGTCAGAGATACCATTAAAAACATCGGTTATGTGGGCAATGCAGGCGGCGGTTTTGATTACAAAACCTGTGCGGTTTTAACGAGTATTGATGAGCAGTCGGCAGATATTGCGGGCGGTGTGAACAAAGCTTTTGAAACACGTTCCGATAATGCTGATACTTCGGTTTCGGAAACTGAAAACATCGGTGCGGGCGATCAGGGAATTATGTTCGGTTACGCTTGTAACGAAACTCCCGAACTTATGCCGCTTCCTATCAGTCTGGCACACAAGCTTTCTTACAGGCTTGCTCAGATTAGGAAAGAGGGAATTGTTAACTATTTAAGACCCGACGGAAAATCACAGGTTACGGTTGAATACGTTGACGGCAAACCTTCAAGAATAGATACGGTTTTAATATCCGCTCAGCATGACCCTGAAATTAACGGGATTTCCGATAATTCAAAAGTTCAGGAAATTATCAGAAATGATATTAAAAAATACGTTATAGATTTCGTTTTTGCACATGAAGATATAAAACTTGATGCACGTACGAAAATTCTTGTAAACCCGTCAGGCAGATTTGTAGTAGGCGGTCCGCAGGGCGATGCAGGCTTGACCGGACGTAAGATTATTGTAGATACTTACGGCGGTTATTCGCGTCATGGCGGCGGTGCTTTTTCGGGCAAAGACCCTACAAAGGTTGACCGTTCTGCGGCTTATGCGGCACGCTGGGTTGCAAAAAACATTGTAGCGGCAGGTCTTGCGGAAAAATGTGAAATCGAATTGGCTTATGCTATCGGTGTTGCTCAACCTGTTTCCGTAATGGTTGATACTTTCGGTACGGGCAGAATTTCAGACGATGAAATTTCAAGACTCGTCAGCAAAAACTTTGACTTGAGACCGGCAGCTATAATTAATCAGTTTGACTTACGCGGTTTGCCTGCTAAAAACGGCGGCAAGTTCTATCAATTATTGGCGGCTTACGGTCACATGGGCAGAACTGATATTGATGTTCCGTGGGAAAAAGTTAATAAAGCGGATATCTTGAAATCAGAAGCTCTGGCATTAAGTTGTTAGATTTTTGAGACAATAAAAAACCCCTCCTTTTGGGAGGGGTTTTTTGTTTTTCTTTTGTTAACTTCCTATCAGGTTCAAGCCGCAAGACGTTTTGATATTGCTGTTGACAAGGTTTTTCAATGCGGAAATTTCGTTTTCCAAAACACTTATCTGGGTATCCAGTGAGTCTTGCCTTGATTCTAAAATTTCACTTTCAAGTTCAAGTTGTTTGTAATTCGGGTCGTCGTCGTAACTTTTATAACCTGTTGATGATGCAGTGCCGTCTGTCGGATATTGATCCGTAATGTAGCCCATTTCTTTTGTACACTGATTAATTCTGTTCATTACTAAAGTTTGTTCAAATTGTAATTGGCTTTTTTGAAGTGTAAACAAATTCTTTTGTGAATCTATTGCTAAAAAACTCATGGTATCTCTCCTTATTTTGTTAATTGCTCTCATGTATATAAAGTATTTTGGAAAACTCGTATTTCACAAGTTGCATTTTTTGTTACATTTGTTAACATATTAAAATTTATGTTATAATTTAAACGGAGTTAAATTATGAAAAGAGCGGCAATATTTGCACATTACGACGAAAATAATATAATACGGGATTACTGTATTTATTATCTGCGAGCGTTAAAAAGTGTTTGTGACAAGGTAATTTTTGTTTCCTGCCGTGAACTGAGTGATACGGAAAAACAGAAATTAAATTCAATTGCTGATTATGTTATAAGTGAATTTCATAAAGAATACGATTTTGGTTCTTACAAACGCGGGTTTAAATATTTACTTGAAAACAAAATTCTTGATGATACGGACGAATTGATTTTTGTAAACGACAGTTGTTACGGGCCGTTTTATCCTCTTGAAAATATTTTTACCGCAATGGAGAAGGAAAACATTGATTTTTGGGGGATGACAAAGAACAATTTCGGGTACAAAAAATATATTTTTGAAATTTTTGCCAAGCGTCCGCATATTCAGAGTTATTTTTTGGTTTTTAACAAAAACGTGTTTACGAGCAAAGTTTTTAAAGAATTTATGTTGTCGGTCTGTGAGCAGACGGAAAAAAGACAGGTAATAATAAATTATGAAATCGGGTTAAGCGAAAAACTTGTCAGTGCGGGTTTTAAGTACGATGTTTGGGTAAAAGGTTATGAAAATATTAATAATCCTGCTGTTTTAAAATGGCGGGATATAATAGTTAAAAATCACATGCCGTTTATGAAAAAGTCGCTAATAAAGCTGAAAAATAACGGTTCCGTGACTATTGCGGGTTATGAAGATGTTATTTCGACTTTGGGCTATCCGCTTTCTTTGATGGAGATGCCGCGTCCTGTTAATAATTTTGTTCCTGCTTCGGTAAAATGGTTTATTTACGGGAATTTAGTGAATTTTCCGTATATTTTTCGAAAACCTTTTACTTTGCTTATAAATAAGGTATTCAAATTTGTTAAAGACTAGGGCGGCGGTGCATGATGTTTAAGGGTCTTAGAATTTTCGTGGCTAAAATGATTTAAGATACTGAACAAATGCGACGAAATAAGATCCTGAAACAAGTTCAGGATGACATGTGGGAGTTTAGGACGACATGGGGTGGTTTCAGCCTTTCTGCCCTCCGCTGCCGTCCGCAAATCCGCAGTTCAGGATGACATGTGGGTTCAGGATGACATGTTGTGGGGGGGGGGTGATATCCGCTGTAAAAGACTGCCCGAAAAGCTATGCACTGTAACGCTTAAATGATTTTTCTATATTCTTGGTCAATGTATTTTTTATCGTATCGTATTCGGTAGTAAGCGATGTAATCTCAGTATCAAGATTTTTCATTTTGAGGTCTATTGTTTGTTCTTTACTGCTCAATTTAGCTTTCATTGTGTTGTATTTCGCTTCGGCTCTGGCTACGGCTTCATCATCCGTTACTTCTTTGATATAAGTATCGGTGCCGTAGTTAATCTGATAATAAAAACCGTCATCTTTTTGTCTGGTTATGAACATAGAACCGTTTTGTATCATTTTTTGTAAATAATCAGCGTCTAAAACATTGTCATTTTCCATCCAGCCGTTTATACAAATCTGGTTTAATAACGTATCATAGAATTGTGATATTCTGGCAGAGTCGGAATCGTATGTTTTTTCACCGTCTTTGATTTCATATATATAATTCGGGTCAGCTTTGGTAACCAATTCTTTTTCATCAAGAACTCCCATAGTAGGTTGGTAAATATTACCGCCTTCTATACCGCTCATAAAATCGACAAAGTATGACAAGAATGCTTGTGCGATGTTATTAAGGTTAACGGCAGCTGCCGAATTGAATTTTTTACCAATTACACCACCTTTATAGTGTGATGTTACAACGGTACCCAAATAATTTTCCGCACCTTTGATGGCATTATCTTCATGTTCGCTTGCCTTACCTTTTTTAACACGCCATACACAACCTGCAGCTTGGCTTTTTAAATAGTCATCATCTTCCCAATTACTTTCATTTCTTTTGTTATCAGGTGTAAAGCCGCCAGCGTCACCTGTCGGCATTATTTCTTTCATTTTTGTGAGTGCATAATTCAGAGCTTGTGTCGACCTCTGGTCGTTCGTTTTCAAAACTTTGGTAAATGCATCCTGCAAGAGCTGTAAGAAGGTACCGGAAATATATTCATTCAACTTTTGAACTTTGTCTTCAGGGTAGTGAGAATCATCTCCCGCACATGCAAATAAGTTATATTGTGTCTCATCTTTTATTAATTGTTCAAGTGTTACAGATGGATTCGCAGCTTTTGTAACTTTACCATTACTCTCAACAGTTGCAACGGTTAAGTAGCCGAAATCGTATTTATCGTCACTACCCTTGGTAGCAGGCGGCAACTCAATAGTGCAACTCCTCAATAAATCCAAGAGTGTTGTATTATCATCATTCAAAATTCCGCTGTTTAATTGTGTTTGGTATGTGAAATATACCGTTTCACTTCCGGTTTCACCCATACCCAAATATTGGTTATAAGGAATTTCTTGAAATTTCTTTGCCACAGACTCTGTAAGCAAACCGGATTCTTTACTGCAAAGTCCCTGCAAAAACTTGTTTCTGACTTCGCTCGAAGGGATAGTACCCAGACCTTCTGCGGGAATACCCGCCGCTTTTGCAGCAGCCGCATACGCCGTGTTTAATACAACTTTGCCCGATGCCGCAGAAATAGTTACGGGGGTATAATCGTTTAATGTCGACGGAGTCATGAGCATTGTATAGTTTAATCGGTCGGTACTTGTACCGGTTCCGTAGTAATCATATATAAGTTTAGTCTGGCTTAAAGAATTCTGGTATTCACTCGATATGTTTTCCAAATCACGTGCAACCGAAAGCTTTTGGTGTGAAAGCTGCATGGACTGATATTCACAGTCTGATTTCCTGCTTGTTATGGTTAACAGTCTGGCTTGTTGTGCCGCTAATCCCATTTTGCCTGTTTTCCTTTCGTTTGCTTAGTAACTTGTATTTTATTTCATGTAGTATGACGGCATTTGTTATTTAAAACTTTAATAAATAAATGATTTTTGTAACAAAATTTAACAATTCAAATTACCCTAAATTCCTTGCCTGTTAAGTATTGTAAAAAATGCTCTTTAAGTAATATTAACCGAGTTAGAAATATATTGAAAAGTGGTATAATTATATCAGAAAGGTTTTTTTATCACTTAACAAATATGACCAACCTGCAATTTCAAAATGATCTTGATAAGCTGACCGATGTTTTGCCGGATAAGGTAAAAAGATATATTGATTATGAAAAAATGGAGGATGTTATTGAAATTGTTCTTGATATCGGAAGAACCCCCGAAATCAGGCATGCAGGCGGTAAAATAGATTACCTCGGCGATGAAATAGTTAGTGATAATGATATAAATTATATTACCGAAAGAATTCAACAATTTACTTCCGATAACCGCTCGGGTATCCCCGGAACTTTACACAGGATTAGTGCTATCAGAAACAGACAGGGTAAAGTTATCGGACTTACCTGCAGAATAGGAAGGGTTGTAACGGGTACTATTGCCTGTATTAAAGATGTATGTATGATGAATAAAAGCATTCTTTTTTTGGGACGTCCCGGTGTCGGTAAAACTACCAAACTGAGAGAGATTTCAAGACTCGTTGCGGATGAACTCGGCAAAAGAGTCGTTATTGTTGATACTTCCAATGAAATTGCAGGTGACGGTGATACACCTCATCCGGCTATCGGGCATGCCAGAAGAATGCAGGTTACACAGCCACAGTTTCAAAAAGATATTATGATTGAAGCTGTTGAAAATCATACTCCCGAAGTTATTGTTGTCGACGAAATAGGTACGGAAGAAGAAGCACAGGCTGCCAGAACCATTGCGGAACGCGGTGTCATGCTTATCGCAACCGCTCACGGTAACAGCCTTGAAAATTTGATTAAAAATCCCACTTTATCCGATTTGGTCGGAGGTATACAGTCGGTTACACTCGGAGATGACGAAGCAAGAAGAAGGGCTTCTCAAAAAACCGTTCTGGAAAGAGAAAAACAGCCCACTTTTGATGTCGTTATTGAAATACTTGACAGAAATACTCTCGCTGTTTACAAAGATACGGCGGAAGCCGTTGATTACATACTGAGAGGATGGCCTATCAGACCCGAAATTCGCAAAGTAGATAAGGTCTATGACGAACAAAACGATTCGGCTCAGGAACAAAAGATTGAAGAAAAACATCATATTTCCGAAATATCTTCCGAGATTAACAAGCTTGAAAAAAAGATAGAACCCTCTAGCAGTTTGCAATTCAGTTTTTCCAGACAAAAATACACCGATGAAGTTAAGGCTATCAAGAAAATATATCTCTATGCGGTTTCCAGAACAATTGTCGAAAAAGTTATCGAAAGACTTGATTTGAACGCCGAAATAACAAGAAATCTCGATGAAGCGGATATGGTTATTGCTCATAAAAATTTTGCCAAAGGCGGAGCAAGAATTCTTAGTACAGCTAATAATTACAGGTTACAAATTTTTTATATCAAAACTAATTCCATGGCTCAAATTCAAAAAGTCCTTAAAGATGCCTTGCAGATTACGGAAGCTTCGGAAACGCTTCAAGGGTATCTTGATGATACCGAACTTGCACTTGACGAAGCTAAAGACGCAATTAACAAAGTGCTTGCGGGAGCATCCGAAATTGAACTCTCTCCGCAAAATCACCATATAAGAAAACTTCAACACGAACTGGTCGAACAACATAATCTTATCGGCAAATCGGTAGGCGAAGGCGATAAAAGACATTTGAAAATTATCGGAAATAACGATACTAAAAAAATATTTGATTAAAGCCGTTTTGCCCTCTGCATTTTTATGTTAATATATTTCTGCGGAAAATATTTACGAGGAAACCTTTAATTATGCTCAGAACAGGAATAGTAGGATTACCCAATGTAGGCAAATCAACGTTGTTTAACGCACTTACCAGTGCAAAAAATGCCCAGAGTGCAAATTATCCGTTTTGCACAATAGAACCCAATGTCGGTGTCGTTAACGTGCCTGATGAAAGACTTGAAATCCTCGCAAAACTCTGCAAAACCGATGTTATTATTCCGACTGCCGTTGAGTTTGTCGACATCGCAGGTCTGGTTAAAGGTGCAAGTAAAGGCGAAGGACTCGGAAATCAATTCCTGCACAATATAAGAGAAGTTGATGCCATAATTCAGGTTGTAAGATGTTTTGACGATGACAATACAATTCATGTTTCGGGAAAAGTTGACCCTATTGCGGATATAGAAATTATAAATACCGAACTCGCTCTTGCGGATATGGCTTCGGTTGAAAAACGTCAGGCTCGTATTGCCAAGCAAGCTAAAGGAGGCGATAAAGAAGCGGTTTTAGAAAACAATGTTCTGAATAAACTTTCCGATTTGCTTGCAGGCGGTACTTTTATTAATATTAATGAACATTTTGAAGGCGATGAAATTCCCGTCGTAAAACAACTTAATCTTATGTCGGTTAAACCTGTGATTTATGTCGCGAATGTTTCCGAAATCGATTTGAAGTCAGGAAATGCATACAGTGAAAAGGTTCGGGAATACGCCGAAAAATACGGTGCTAAAACCGTTATAATTTCCGCAAAAATAGAAGAAGAACTTTGCGATTTGGGCAAGGATGAAGCTTTGGAATATTTAAAAGAACTCGGTGTTCCCGACAGCGGTATAAATCGTATGATTAAATCGGTTTATGAACTCTTGAAACTCAGAACATTTATTACCGCAGGTGAAAAAGAAGTCCATGCCTGGACTGTTCCGGCAGGTGCGAAAGCTCCGCAGGCAGCAGGCGTTATTCATACCGATTTTGAAAAAGGATTTATCAGAGCGGAAATTACTCCCTATGAAGAATTTGTTAAAAACGGTTCTTATAACGCTTGTAAAGAAAAAGGCGTAACCAGACTCGAAGGCAAAGATTACGTTATTCAAGACGGTGATTTGGTGCATTTCAGGTTTAATGTTTAAAAATAAGAACGGATTTAAACATTTTTTAAGGATAATCTTTCGCCCAGTGAAACCGCTTTGTTTGTCGTGTACGGTTTTGAAACAAAATGATATTGAGGATTATACAGTATTCGTCTGCCTTTAAAGTTTGGTTTGTATTCTTCACATTTTCCCGCGGTCATTCCCGGCATGTGATAAAGCACGAGTACCGTGTCGTCAAATTCTATCGGTCCGTCCGCTCTGTTTTGTCCGTAATAGCGTTTGATAAAGTATTTGCCGTCAAATTCTCTTACTACATATTTTTCATCTTTGTTATATCCGTTTGCAAATATTGTACCGGGGGTTAAACCTGCGGCTGCACCAAGACGGACGTTGCTGCGGCTGCCCGAAGAAAGGTCTATCGAATCCAGTTTAATGTGCGAAGGTTCATATTCCTCCGAAAAATCTTTATGAACACCCGACGGATTTAAAAGCGATATAGCCATTGCTCCGTCAGAACTCTGGCGAAGAATACCCGTTATTTCCGTATTACTTCTTTGACCTGTCTTTTTGTCGTATGCATGTGCCTGCATAAGGTTTAATGTGAATGGAGCACCGTCATTCAAAGCATGCATTTCCGGTCTTTTGCGAAATCCCAATAACATATCAAGTGCTTTTTTCTTTTCGTCCAAAAAGCCTTTGAAATCTTTGTCATTTTTGTCAAGCCATTCGTTATGTATATAAGAACGGTTCTTTAAATAGATATTTTTCGTTTTTGTTTCGTAACCCGTTGTTCCTGCTTCATCACCCGAAAATAGTGTCGGGTTTCCGGGAAGGGCTACAAGATATTTCATTATGGCAAGGAATTTGCGATATGAAGGCTCTATAATGGTTTCAAAAGTATCATTAATTAAATCGCGTCTTTCATCATCGTTTAATTTTAGTCCGTGTGCAAATTCGGCTTGCTCTATGACAGCTTCAATGGTTTTGTCAAAAGTGTTTACTCCGAATGAGTCTGCCTCAATGTGTTTGCCTTTATAAAAACCGTTCGATAAATCAGCTATTGAAGGAGAAATTTTTTCCCAGAGTTCTCTTTGTCTGGGAGTGTTTTCACCGTAGCGTTTTCTTAATGTGTCGCCGAAAGCCCTGTTTAAAGCATCACCCATGGCTACTGCTTTACTGCTGACATCTGACCAGTTAAATTTTGATATTTCGTTATCGGGAATTTCCTTGCCGTCAAATCTGTCATTAAGTATTCGGTATGCAAGTTCCCTGTATTCGCCGTTATTTTTGTCGGTTAAATCGCTGTAAAAGAGTCCCATATCCGTGGACAGCACATGTAATATTCTGGGAAGATCGTGGTTGCCTGCCATAGTATACGAATATATAACCGAGGGAAGCGAAGCAGAATATAAAAATTCTTTCCGTTCTCCGTTTAGGCTCCCTATCAAAGTGTTAAACATCCTTTTGGTATCGCCTATGGTATAATCCGAACCGTCTTCGGAAGATTTTGTGAAAATATTTGCCAAATCCTGATAAAAATTACTGTAATTAGCCTTTGTAGTTATTCCCGTTTTATTAAGGAATTGTCTTTCCGCTTCCGAAAAGTCAGGAAATTCCTCGGTATATGGTGAATTGGTTTTGTGTACCAGTTCATATATTGCAGTGATTTCCGCGGTTAAATACGAATTCGGATTTTCATTCAGTACGGTTTTATTAAACTTTTTCCAAAAATTTATTGCGGATGTCCAACTTTGTCTAAAATTGTTATTTCTGTTTCTTAAAGAATTCAAATCCACAATATCTTTTGCGGCATCAATTCTCCAATCAAGACCGGCTTGCGTACGGTCTATAATCATATCCGCAAATTTGAAGCTTTCTGCGTTCGTGCCTTTTATGGATTTTGCCAGAGCGTCAACTAATTCTTCCTTATCCTTTGGTGAAATTTTCTCTATATGCCTTCTGATTTGTGAAATTATTTCTTCGGCTTCATTTTCCGGACAATCAGCATTAATACCTATTTCAGGCAAAGAAAGTTGTTTTAATTTTTTATAATCATATATTATTTCACCTTTATCGTTAGTTTTGAATTTCGCATCGGGTGACAATGATTTTATAACGGCAAATTTTGCTATTTCCTGTGTTAACAGCGGAATTACATATTTGCCGAAATCCGTAAGGTTTCCTGACTCGTCTTTTAAGCCGGAAGAAGGATTTTCAGATGTATGTTTTTTATTGATTTTGTCCAGAATTTCATTTGCAAAATTATACATTTGATTTGTATAAATATTATTCATTTCTTCAAATGTTTTTTTATATTCTTTATCAACCGCAGATTTATTCTTAATAAAATCATATCTGGAAATACCTATGTCTTTTTCATCCTGAGCTCTTTTAGTCAGATAAGGGGAAGAAAATACCGCTGCTATATCATCTCCGAATTCAACCGAATCAAGCGGCATATCCATTAAGCCCGAAATTACCGCATCTTTGTATTTTATATCATTTTCGGATAAACTTTTAAGATTGTAATCCCCGTTTAGAACATTTTTGATTATGTCTTTGTTAATAAGTGTTTTAAGTTGTGTCGGGAAAATTTTATTGTCGCATTTATCCGTAATCATATTTAAGTATGCTTCACTTTCAGAGTTGTCGGAAGATTTACGGGTTTTCACTTCGGATTTTTTAATGTTTTGTGCCGCATTTAAAAGCAATATTTGGCGAGTTTTTCTTGTCCAGTACTGACCCGAAGTAATTGCATAATCTTGAACTTCTATATTCTTTTTCTTAAGAAGTTTAATCATTTCATTGCGTTCTTCGGTTGAAAGTGTTTGTTTTAAGTGTTTTGTATCGGTATGTGAGAAACCGTAATTAAGTTTAATTATATCGGAGTTTGAATCCCAGGTTTCTATACCGCTTTCAAATTTTTCTTCAAATTCAAAGTTCTCAAATTTTGTAAGCATTCTGGTTGCTTCAAAACTGTCAAGTTTAACGGGTTTTTTTGCTTTTTTGTTATGTTCGATAAGATTAAGTACGTTTTTATGGTAAGTTTTCGGATTTATCGGAAAACTATACGGTACAATGGTGTCATTGTGGTTGTTAATTTCAAAAATATTATCGGGCGAAAGTTTATCGTATGATTTGATAAGTTTTTGCGGGTCAAGTTTGGATACGTCTTTAATTAAACGCTTGTCGTAAACCTGAATATAAGTGGGTTTTTTACGATTGTAAGATTTATTTTTTTTGTAAGTTATTTTTCCGTTTTCATAAGAATATATATATTCAGAGTTTACGACTCTGTGTGCGACATTGGAATTTCCTTTATCATCAGTCATATTTTTCCCGAAAATTCCGAGAGTAAAAGGGTCATTTTGCAGTGCGTATATTCTGAACCAGTAAAAATACGGAGATTTTTCGCCCCATTTTAAAATGTGTTTAAAATGTATACCTTCAAGTCCTTCATTTACAAAAGCACCATCGGATACAAAGTTTATACCTTTTGCAAACATTTTTCTCTGCAAAGAAGCGTAATTATTGATGTTTCCCAGTGAAAGTGCAGTTTGGAAACAATTTTTGTTCCAGTATGAATGAGAAGTCAGGCTGTCGTCAGTAAAAATCGGAGTTGATATAATTCTTGTAAAATTATCAAATTTGCCGTTTTCAACGTCTTTTTCGAGTCCGGCAAGCGAACCGCCCAACTTGTTAACGAGGTTTTTTACGGATTTTTTGGCTTCGGGAAGATTTTTGTTTGCCGTTATTTTTGTCGGCTCTTTGTCGTCATATACCCAGTTTACATTGTAATTGTCGGGTATAACAAGCATCATTGCTCCGCCCCGATTAACCTTCGACATTCCGGGGTAAACAACATTATATATTTCATAGCCCATACCGGTTTTGGTACGCTTGTCAATTATATTCCCCGCGTCTGTTCTGAAAAATGTGTTGCCGGGATTGTTTTTTTCAACAATTTTATAGTGATATGCAAAAGGCTTGTCCCCGTTTAGCCCGTAATCCGAAAGATTAATGTAATTTTTCCCCGACGTAAGTTTAAAACCTTTTTCACCGTTATATGTTTCATCTCTGAATAACTTACGTTCATATTCTCTGGATGTTAATATATCGTTTATATCCAAATATTTTGATTTTTTATCCTGTTTTACGTCATAAAACTCTACATAGCAGTCATATTTATTTTGGTCAAAAGGAAAATTAAATTCATATACGGTTTCACCTTTATTGTCAGCCAAAGGTTTGTAACCTTCGAATTTTACATTGGTTCCGTATTGTTTTTGACCCGTATAAAAACTTACTTTCACTGATAGACTCCGTACTGCATTAAATATAATGCCTCTCAATAATTTTTTTTGCTTTAAAACCTTTTTTTGTAAAGAAATTTTTACATATTATTAACTGATTTAAGAAAAAAATATCATTGTGATTGCTATTTGATATTTAGTATCTATAATACTAAATGTATAGTAATATTATAGTTAAAATATAGGAGAAATTAAATGCTAATGACAGATTTAAAATGCGACATAAAAGATATAAGTTTGGCGGAACAAGGCAAACATCAAATAGAATGGGCTTTCAAAGACATGCCCGTTTTATCGCGTATACAAAAAAGATTTATTGAAGAACAGCCTTTTAAAGGTTTAAAATTGTCTGCCTGCGTTCATGTTACCAAAGAAACCGCTGCTTTGTGCGTAGTTATGAAAGCCGGCGGTGCCGATGCTGTACTTGTTGCGTCAAATCCGTTGTCTACACAGGATGATGTTGCCGCTGCACTGGTAAAATACTATAATATCCCCGTTTTTGCCATTGCAGGCGAAACTGTTGAACAGTATAAATCACACATTAATGAAGCTTTAAATCATAATCCCGATATTATAATTGATGACGGATGCGACATGGTTTCCATGATTCACGATAAAAGACCCGATTTGGCAGCAAAAATTATCGGCTCAACGGAGGAAACAACAACAGGTATTATAAGATTGCAGGCTTTGGAAAAACAAGGACAACTGAGATTTCCTGCCGTCGGCGTAAATACCAGCCTTACAAAACACTTGTACGATAACAGATACGGTACGGGTCAAAGTTCTATTGACGGTATTTTACGTGCCGCAAATATTCTTATTGCAGGAAAAACGGTTGTAATTTCGGGTTACGGATGGTGCGGAAAAGGATGTGCTTTGAGAGCTAAAGCACTTGGTGCAAACGTAATTGTTTGTGAAGTTGACCCGCTTAAGGCTCTGGAAGCCGTTATGGAAGGTTACAGAGTTATGCCTATCGCGGAAGCGGCTAAAGAAGGCGATATATTTATTACCGTTACCGGTGATAAGCATGTTGTGGATGTTAAACATCTTTTGAATATGAAAGACGGCGTGTTTGTCGCAAATGCGGGTCATTTCGACTGGGAAGTTAACGTTGGCGATTTGAAAGCTTATGCAAAAGAAATAATCCAAATCAGACCTAATTTGCAAGAATATAAACTTAATAACGGCAAATCGGTTTACGTTTTGGCGGAAGGCAGACTCGTTAATCTTGTCGCTGCAGAAGGTCATCCCGCAAGCGTTATGGATATGAGTTTTGCAAATCAGGCACTTGGTATTGAATTTCTGGTTAAAAATAAAGGTAAACTTGAAAACAAATTATATACACTTCCTCATGAAGTTGATGTTAAGATTGCCGAAATCAAATTGCAGTCGATGGGAATAGAAATTGATACTCTTACTCCCGAACAGGAAGAATACCTTAACAGCTGGAAAATAGACTAAACTAAAATTTCAGGATTTGTTTTATAACGTAAAAATACGATAAAAATACTGTCAATGAGAATTTGGCAGTATTTTTTTTGCCGAACTTTTCTTCAAAATCCTTTCTTTTGGATTTAAGGAATTTTAAAGTTAACGGTCTGATTTTCATGTTATTTTTTATATTTAAAACAGTGGTAAAATCATTATTGTAACGTTTATTTCCGCAAACAAAAGTCGAATGCCCCGAATTCATGTTGTGCCTTCTGTATCCTGCTAAAGGTAAATATATTATTGCCGAACCGCCTATGAGGTTTGCAAGGTTAAACAAAAATTTATCGGGACAAATTCTCCAGTCCTGCGGTGTCGGATATGAGAGCAAAATTTCTATTGAGGATTTTCTGAACATTGCCGAACTTGAAGGCGACCACCACCAGCCCCCGAAAGGTGCTGATTTTATATCGAGAATTTTGTAGTCAATTTCATCGGGAACAAAATCCATAATGCTGTCCAAACTTTTTGCGGGAAATGATTTTTGCTTTTGCGGAGATGATACCGAATACATCGTATGAATTTCATCATTTTCGCCTATTTCAAAAATCTGAGATGACGTAAATGCGACAGATGTGGATAAATGTACTCTCAAATGCGTGTTAGCATAGTCTTTTACGATTATGTCATCGCTGTCTATAAAGCTTATAAATTGCCCGTTTGCTTCTTTAAGCCCCGTTTGAAACGCTTTTAATTGCCCGTAATTATATTCATGTTCTGTTAATTTTATATTCAAATCCCGATTTTCCGATATAAATTTTTTAATTAACTCAACGGAATTGTCACTTGACTTGTCGTCAACGACTATGATTTCAATATTTTTGTAAGTCTGTGATTTTATGCTTTCCAGAGTTTTCAGAATATATTTTTCATAGTTGTAAGAAGTTACGACAAAAGTAACCAGAGGCATCTCAGGCATTGATATCGCTCCTTTGGTTTTGTTCGGCAAGAAGTCTGTCTCTTTTTTTGTTATAAAGAATTGACGAAAATAATGCTGACAATATAAATACCAAACCTATAATTCCCGTCAGAACTTCAGGTACTTCTCTTACTGCGGAAACAAGCATAAGACAGGATAAAGCACCTATTGCCCAGTGTGCTCCATGTTCAAGATACATAAATTTTGTTAATGTCTTTTTGTCAACGAGCATTACCGTTAAAGAGCGTACAAACATTGCACCTATCGCAAGACCAATGGTTATTATTATAATATCTTTACTTAAGGCAAATGCACCAAGAACCCCGTCCAAGGAAAACGATGCATCAATTAATTCCAGATATATAAAGCTTACCAAACCTGAACATTTTGCACACTCGCCTAATTTTGCCATTTGCATCTGCTCATGTTTTTCAAGATAATGCGTAAAACCGTCAATCGCCAAATATGTAATTATTCCAAAAATTCCTGAAATCAGAATGTTTGTTTTTGTATCGGCAGGTATAAAATGTTGCGTAAACAAAAGTAAAATCAGTGATATAACTATTTCTATGCCCTTTATATTATCAAGATGCGACAACCAATTTTCAAGCGGTTTTATCCAGTGTATTGTTTTTTCGGTGTCAAAAAAGTAATTAAGAAACAGCATCATCAAAAACATTCCGCCGAAAGTAACAATGGGAGCGTGTGTTAAATGCAAATAATGTGCATACTGTGCCGAATCGCTAAGGGCAATTTTAGTAACCTGAATCATACTTATACGGGCAAAAATCGACACAACGAGTACGGGGAACAAAAATCTCATTCCGAATACTGCAATTGCAATACCCCACGTAAGAAATCTTTTTTGCCATATTTTAGCCATTTTCTCAAGTTTCATTGCGTTAACAACGGCATTATCAAAAGACAGGCTTACTTCCAAAATACCTAAGACCAACGCTATAAAAATACACGCAATACCGCTTCCCGCAATGTTATGTTCTCCCCAAAGATATGCAAGTGTTAAGCCTATTGCCGTTACTATATAAGAACCTGTAAAATACTTTAACATATATTCTCTCCCGAGTTTATTTATTGTTCAAACTTTTTTCATATAATTCAACCGTATTCAGCATTAAAGAAATTATCGTCATTGGACCGACCCCGCCAGGAACAGGCGAAATGTAAGATATATCGGGATAGACATCGCTAAAATCAACATCCCCGCGTGTTTTTCCGTTTTCATCTTTAAATATGCCGACATCAATGACTACACTGCCTTTTTTTACCATACCTTTTTTAATAATGTCATGACCGGTTGCGGATATTAATATATCTGCCGTTTTTGTTATTTGTTCAAGATTTTTTGTATAACTGTGACATAAAGTTACGGTAGCATTGTTATTTAACATCATCATTGCAAGCGGTTTACCTGCAATGTTTGAACGTCCGACAATTACGACATGTTTTCCCTCTAATGTAATATTATATTCTTTTAACAGCAAAAGAATTCCTTTCGGAGTACAAGGGTATACAAAAGGTTCTTCCCCGCTGAAAAGTTTGCCCGAATTGTAAAACGTAAATCCGTCAACATCTTTTTGCGGATTAATTGCGTCAATAATTTTAAATTTGTCAATATGCGGGGGCAGAGGAAGCTGTACCAAAATCGCGTTAACATTGTCATTATTATTTAATTCATTTATTTTATTTATTATAACTTCTTGCGGAGTATCTATGTCATAATGAATAATTTCCGAGTGAATACCGAGTTTTTCAGCGGTTTTTTTCTTATTATTTACATATAAAATACTCGCAGGATTATCACCGACAAGAATTACGGACAGTCCCGGTTTTTTATCAAAACCGTCAACCTTTACCTTTAACTGTTGTAACAGCTTTTCCTTTAAAGCTTTTCCATCCAATGTTACGGTCATTCTACACCTGCTCTCTTGTTTGAGGAAGATTTAACCTGAAATAAAATTGTTTTATTGAATTTTGTATCTGATTTGATTCTTTTGATACGGAATTTTCTTTAAGTCCTTCATCGAAAGGAATTACCCCGAGAACATCCAAATCGTATTTTTTTAATAAATCATAAACCGATGTAATATCATTGCCTTCCACTTTGTTGATTACAACACCTATTTGTCCGCCCGCAGCGTATTTTGAGCTGAATTCTTCTATTCTTTTGGCAAGATGAGCACTTTCATCAGTCGGATTTGCGATTATCAATGTGGTATCAATATCCGTATCTACAAGCTGATTAAGGTATTTCAGGTCAAATTCGCAATCAAAAATAACTATATCATAACGTTCTATAAGCTTAAGAACAGCATCATTAATTTGTCCCGTAATCGGGCATCTGCAATCTTTTGAGCCTACAAACCATGAAACTACCAAATCAACATTATTTCCAATCGGAACAACAATATCTTCCATAGCCCACTCAACAAATTCCTGTTTTGACATTCCTTCGGGAATTCCGGTTTTATATTCGTGTTTACCGCTTCTTATGCCGTATATTGTTTGTCTGACATCAAGACCGAAACTGTGTCCGAGTTCTCCCGCCAAATCATTATCAAACAACAAAACGGATTTTTCGGGGAAATATTCCTGAAAAATTCTTAAAAAAGCTTTTGTTATTGTTGTTTTACCGCTTCCGCCCTTACCTGTTATCGCAAGTTTAATTGTCAAATGGAATACCTTTCTCTCAATTTTTTTGATAGTTCTCCGGTTAAACTCATTGCTTTTCTTGCAAGTTCTTCACTTAGCGAACCCGCACCGCAAGACGGTGTTATTAATGAGTTATCTGTTATAAGTTTCTCATTAATTCCTTTATTAGTCAAATATTTTACGGCTTTGTTAAATACTTCGGTCAAACTTTCCAAATCGGCATTTGCGAGAACTTCCGCATCAAGAGTAGGTACGACTCCCCAGGCAATTTTTCCTCCGTTTTGCAAAAATTTGTCAACGTCCTTTGCGAACAAACTCAAATTTTGTGCATAGCAAAATGCATCAAGGTTTATAATATCTACTCCCGTTTCCAGAGGAATTCTCCAGTCGCATTTCCCGCAACAGTGAATTGCACTGACTGCTCCTGCTGATTTTATTGCCGAGACTATTTCTTTCAGCATTTCAATAACTTCGGTTTCCGTAATTGTAATATATGCCGAAGTTCCCAGTTGGGAAATAGTCGGTTCATCAATAAATATTATGGGTTTGGTGGTTTTGTTTGCCGATTTAATTTTATCAATTTGCCATAAAGCCTTAATTATAAGCGTTTTTATGATAATTTCACGGAGTGTTTCGTCATATATGGCAGATTTTCCCTGACTGTCGTTTAATGAACATGACAGAGTAAAAGGTCCTACAATTTGTGCTTTTGCGTAATCGGGTTTTGTTTCCTTAATAATATTTAAAAATTCGGGAAAAGCACAGGAGTTATTTGTACTAATCCTGTATTTGTCAGGAACATGTTTTTGCGGGTCGGTGATAATATTTTCGTAATCAATACAAAATTCCTCCAAATCCTGAAAGAATTTTTCGCTTTCCGTTTCAAGCAGAATATTCCCGTTATCGTTAAAAAACGAAGGCATGTTTTCCAAATACTGGATAATCATATCTTCGTTTTTATTTACTTTAGCCAGTTGGGGGCAAAAAGGGATTTCCTTGAAAAACTCTTTTACAAGGTTCATTGCTTCTTGTGCATTTTTATGCGGAAGTGAACCTATTGCAAGGCATTGAAGTTTTAAATCAGAGTTTTTCGGTTCCATTTATGTCCTTACTGATTTTCTTCGACTGTTTCGGTTTCTTCTTCTACTGATTCTTTAACGATTTCGGAAGCCGTAACTACCACCGTAAGTTCAGCCTTAACTTTTGAAGTAAGTTTTATGAGCATTTTATATTCACCGATTTTGTTAATAGGTGCACTCAAAGAAACATTTTTTCTGTCAATTTCAATACCTGACTTAGCATGTAATTCTTCGGTCAATTTTTTGGTTGTGATAGTACCGAATAATTTGCCTGATTCACCTGCTTTAGCTGTTAATTCAAGCTTGGCAAGTTCTTCAATTTTCTTGGCTGTTTCCAAAGCTTGTGCATGGAGTTTTTCTTGTTTAGCTTTAATTCTTGCGATATTTTGTTCTCTGTTTTTCAAAGCACCTTCCGTTGCGATTTCCGCCACGGAATTCGGAAGCAAAAAGTTTCTTGCATAACCGTCTTTTACGTTAACTATATCGCCTGCTTCACCCAGATTTTGAACATCTTTTCTTAATATAACTTGCATTGTAATTCTCCTTTTCTATTTATATTTCGCTATAGACAAATGCTATAACAAACAAAATTTATTGTCGATAGTTTTTTGCATAATGTAAAGTTAAAGACTTTTCTTGACAAAACTTAAAGAAAATGTTAGAATTCGTTTGTAAATGGGAATAATAGAAATAGGGGGTCATGAAATGGCAGACGCAGAGATTAAAAACGGACAAGTGGGGGGGGGGTAAACCGCTCATACCATAGGTTTTGGCGATTTTTTAATTTTTTATTAAGCCCCGAAAATTTGGATTTTCATTCTGTCATCCTGAACCATGATGTCATCCTGAACTTTGCACATGTCATGGTGACCCCTTTACATGTCATCCTGAACTCGTTTGACTGCTTTTGCCGAAATCTTTTGATTTCGTGCAAAATGTCCCAATGCGGGCAGGATCTTAAATATACATTATCGTTGCAAACAAACATTTTGCATAGGCTATGGCGTGGAAGGACATGTGTCCTTGTCACCATGAATGACCATGTCATGGTAAACCCTTTACATGTCATCCCCCATGTCATCCTGAACTTGTTTCAGGATCTTATTTCGTGGCATTGGTTCAGTATCTTAATTGTACGAAAGACCCTGAAATGA
>CANPZB010000016.1 GCA_947588755.1 Candidatus Gastranaerophilales bacterium
TTAATTGATTTATTTAAAAATTTTTATTTCCCTTTTTTCCCTTTTTTCAGACTTACCACGGTAAGTCTTTTTTATTATTTCTTTTTTGAATATTTTGAATGTTTTATATTCATTATTAATTCTTTGATAATATCGGAATTGGAAATATTTTGTGCTTCTTTTGCGTATTGCATAGCTTTTTCAGGATTATTGTTTTCTAAATAAACTACAGCTAAATTATATGCGGATATGTATTTTTCATTTTGGGTTCTTGAAAGATTATAAGCTTTTTGAATTGCTTTTATTGCTTCTTTTTTGTTACCGAGTTCCGAGTAAGCAATACCCAAATCTATATATCCTGCGGGAATATCTGGAGCATTTTTAATATAATTTTTGGCTTCTTTTAATTTACGGCTGTTTATTTCTTTTCCTGTTCCGAGAATAATAGGCGGATATATTAAATTTTTCCTGTTTAGTTTTTCGGGTGAAGTATTACTGATATCGGGCAAAAATTTGTATAAAAGTTCCATGGTATTTATATCCTGTGACGAAAGGTATTGAAAAGAACTTCTATATGGCACATAAAAGCTGTTATTGTCTTCGCTGTACATATACATTAAATCGCCGGAACTGTAGCTGTGTCCCATTATACCCATTGCGTGTCCTATTTCATGAAGTATAGTGTTGTAAAGTTCTTTGTCGGAAAAGAAACTGCCTTTGGGGTCTGTGGCATATAAAGTTATTGTCATTTTTTTTAATAAATTACCGCTTATCTCGGGTTTGGTATAGGCAACAATATATTTACAATTATTTTCATTACATATATCTGAGGGAATATTGGCGATTTTTACCGAAATATTACTGTGCCGTGGGTTATCGGTATAAACAAAACTCAAAAAACCTGTGGATTGCTGCCACTGCGCAAAAGCACGTTTGATTTCCGACTCATAATATTCCGGAACATTTTTCCCGCTTTCGTTATTTATATTGATTTTAAGCGGAAAAGTGTCTTTGTCCCATCTTACCGTACCTGATTCGAACGGAGTTTGCTCAATGTAATTGTCTCCTATTTTGTAAGCTATTTGGTTTTTCCATTCGTTAATTTGCTGCATTGCCGCTTGTTGAGCACTGTCATCAAGATTACCGTTTGCGATTTCAAAAAGTTCCTTTTGCACGCTGATATCAGGTGGTAAGTGAATTAGGGCTTGAACGTAGTAATATCTGTTATCTTTGTTTTTATTGTCAAAAAAGTATGATTTTTGGAAATTATATCTTGCCCGTGCGTAATCTTGTTTATCAAGCAAGGCTCTGCCTTTTTTATAATAAATCATAGGGGCGGATTTATATAAAATGCCCGTAATGATTATGGCGGTACATATTATTATTGTGATTAATCTGTCACGATTTATTTGTAATTTCATCGTCCTTTATTCCCTTGTCAATTTCCAGAATTTTTGCAAGAGAGCGGGTATCACCTTTAAGTTTAAAATATTCCCGAAATTTTGGAGTAGTTTTTAAATTGAAACTTCTTCCGTTTTTGTCTCTCGTTTTTGAAATCAACTCTTTTTCTACGAGTTCCTGTACATGTTCATAAGCGTTAGAGCCGCGTAATTCTTTTAAATCAGTTTGCCGAATAGGTTCTTTCAGTGCTATGACCGAAAGTGTTCTCAAAACTGCGGGTTTCAAATCTACGGGACAAAGAAGTTCGACCAAGTCCATGTGTTCTTCTTTTACCTGAAGTATATACCCGTTCTCATCGTCAATTTCCAACGCACCGCTGCGTGATGAATAATCGGCTATTAGTTCAAGCATTGCTTCTTCAATAGTTTCAGTTTCTTCATCTAATATTGTTGCGATTTCGTCCGGAGAAATTGCTCTTGCCGTAATAAACAAAACAGCTTCAATTCTGGACTTCAACTGTTCTATGTTCATTTGTGCCGCCTTTTACTACATACAAATCGGAATAAAATTCGTCTTGTTTTAAATCGTAATCAGTTTCTGCGGTCAGAAATAATAATGCTATATATGCACTTATTCTGTCCATACCCAGCAGGGTTAATTCGTTTAATTCAATTTTATCGTTTTTGGTAAAAATCTGTGTAAGATTTTCTTTAAGTTTAAGTACGCAGGATTCTATATATTCTTCATGAGCAAGATTTACTATATCATCGGGTGTAAGTCTTGAATATGATTGAACACGTCTTTTTGCACGTTCATGAGCACTTTTTAAAGACTGTTTCTTTTCAAGGTTTTCATAGAATTCCAGTTGTCTTATAAGGTCTTTTAATGTTACAACTCTTTTGTGGTTTAACCTTACGCTGGTTCTCCGTTGAAGTACTTCATCTATTGAGATTACGTTGTTTGTGGGGATATAATCGTCTTCACCGTAATCAACCACAAAACCGTCATCATCAAATTGCGGTTCTTCATCTTGAGAATAATTTTCAAATTGGATTAAATCAATGCCTTCAAGAATATTTGATTTTAGCTTTAAAAGTATTGCCGCAAAAAGAAATGTTCTGCCCGTCAGCCGAAGGTTTTGGGATTTCATTTCGCATATATGAGCAAGATATTTGTCCGTTACGTCAACGATATCTATATTCCAGGGATTAATTTTTCCTGCCTTAGCCATTTCCACAAGTATACCTATACCTTCACTTTTGTTTTTAAATCCTGAAGGGATATCTAAAGCGGACAGTTCAATATCAATATTATTGTTTGTTAATGCTTTACTTGTCATACTTCAATTTCGTCCCTTAACTTAATACCCGTTACTCTGGTAATGCCTTTTTCTTTTTGGGTAACTCCGATTGTTCTATTAGCTGATTCTATCATAGGTTTTCTGTGACTAACTACTATAAATTGCGTATTTTTTGATTGATTTTGCACCATTTGTGCGATACGTTCAACATTCATTGTATCCAAATTAGCGTCGACCTCATCAAATGCATAAAAAGGCGACGGCATATATTTTTGAATGGCAAAGACAAAAGCAAGTGCCGTAAGTGATTTTTCACCGCCTGACATACTTTCAAGCCTTTGAAGTTTTTTATCTCTGGGTTGTGCTTCTATTGTCATGCCGCCCGATAGAGGATCTTCAGGACATTCAAGCTTTAATTCGCCTTCGCCTTCGGAAAGTCTGTGGAATACTTCTTTAAAATTCTCATTTATATTATTGTATGTTTTCATAAATGTTTCTTTTTTAAGTTGTTCGTATCCGTTCATCCTGTCCAGAATTTCTTTTCGTTCCTTGGAAAGTGTTTCAATTTGCTGTTTTAATTCGGTTTGACGTGCCAAAACTTCGTCATAAGCGGCGAGTGCACGCATGTTAACATCGCCCAATTCAGACATACGTTTTTCCAAGCGTTGGATTTTGGAGGTAATTTCTTCCGTTGAAATTTGTACAGGCTCAAGCTTTTCAACTTCTACACCCGCATTCTCCAAGTCCTGTCTTGCTGTTTCAAATTGCGGTTCAAGTTCACGTCTTCTGGCTTTAAAAGATTCAATTTGCTCTGCAATTCTTTCTATATCCGCACTATTAATGTGTTTTTGTTTTTCAAGTTCAATAAGTTCTGCGTTAATTTCTTCACGTTCCTGAATAAGTTTGCCGAGTTTTTCTTCTATCTGAATTATCTGTTCATGAAGAATTTCGGTTTTTTTATTGAGTTCTTCGATATCTTTTTTGTAACGGTTTTTGTCTTCTTCAAGTTTGGAATTGTTATGTTCGATATTAACAATTTCTTCTTCTTTAGTTTCTATAAGGCTTTGGTGGAAAGATATTTGTCTGTTCAATTCATTTTTGTCGTTTTGTGCCTTCATCTGATTTGTTTGCAGACGTTTAATCTCATGTTCCACACCTTCCGTCTTTTCTTTTAATTCTTTCAAATCTTTGTCATTTATAAGCTTCTCAACATCATCAATTTCACTCTGACAAACTGCCATTTTATCGTATATTTTTACATTTTCTTCTTCCAGTTTATCAAGCCTTTTATTGAGTTCGGATATTTTTGGCTCGCATTGAGATATAAATTCCGTTTTTTCTTTTATAACATTTTCACTGTTTTCATAATTTTTATTCATATTTTCAAGTTCAATTTTAGATTTTGAAAACTCACTCATTGAATCGGAATATTTTGCTCTGACATCTTCAAGTTTTTCTTCCAGAGATTTCTTTTTATTTTCGAGTGAACCCAGTTTTTGCTCCATTTCTTTTAAACGGTCTTTATATTTGTTGAGTTCTTCATCATCATTCTGGTTAAAGCTTAATCCCGAACGCTTTACTGAACCGCCTGTCATGGAACCTGATTTTTCAAATAATTCACCTGACAAAGTTACCATTCTGTATTTGCCGATAAGTTTTTTTGCGGTTTCCATATCTTCAACAACAAGAGTTTCACCTACCGCGTAAAAAAATGCATTTATATATTCTTCATCAAAATCAACAAGGTTTATTGCATAATCAATAACCCCCTTGTCTTTTGGTAAAGATAGTCTGGAAGGTGCTTTTACGACTTTATTTAACGGTATAAATGTTGCTCTGCCCGCCCCTGAAGATTTAAGAAGTTCAATTGCCACGGAAGCAACATGTTCGTCATCTACAACAACATGAGCCATTCTTCCGCCGAATGCCACTTCCATTGCCGTTGAATATTCTTTATCAACCGTTCCCAGCTGTACCAGAGGTGCATGAACACCTTTTAACTTAGCATTCATTACGGTATCAATGGCACGACCGAAATTCGCTTCTTCGGCAGCTTGTTTTTTAGCTTCCATGGAAGATATTTTTCGGTACGCCATTTGTATGTTGTAATTTATATCGTTTATTTCATTTTTTACCGTATCTAAATCATGCAAAGTGCTATGCTGTATTTGTTTGAAATCTTCAAGTTCTTTTTCCAATTGTTCTTTCAAACTTTTTTTTAAATCATAATCAGAAGTAAAATTAGATTTCAATGTATTTAATTCTTCAAGTTTTGTTTTTGCATCCGCAACTTCTTTTTGAAGATTTTTTAACTCATTTTCCAATGGTAATTTTGTTTGGATAAGTTTTGTTTCCGCATCTTTTAAATTTTCAAGTTCTTTTCTTAAATTGTTGCGTTTTTCAATATGCTGGTCAGCCGTAGCGTTCAAACCGGTCATATCTTCAAGAATTTTTTTAAGAACTTTTTCCTGTTCTTCAATGTTATTTTGGATTTTTTCGATTTCGTCATCTTTAAGCTTAATTTTCAGATTAAAATCTTCAATTTTTTTCTTAAAACCTTCTATGCCGTTTTTGGCATTTTCAATAGAACGCAGTCCGTCGTGAATTTGTTTGTCGGCATAATTGGAAGCATTGTTTTTTCGGTCAATTTCGCCTTTAAGAGTTTCTTCCTGTTTTTTAAGTTCAATTTGCTGGGCTTCACCTTTTTCCTTGACAAGCTCGGAAATTTCCTGATATTTTCCTTTGATAAGGTTTAATTTCTCATCAAGGTCTTTGTTTTTCAATTCTTCTTCTTTTTTCTTTTTGGTAAATTCAAGTATATTTTCATGAGCCTGTTCAAGATTGCGTTTGATATCAAAAAACTTGACTTTAATTACCTGACTTTCCAAATCTTGTTTTTCTTCTCTTAATTTTTGGTATTTAAGTGCTACTTCACGTTCTTCTTTTAACTGTTCAAGTCTGTTGTCAACTTCGTTCAGAATTACCGTGGAACGCTCAACACGCTGTTCAACCGTTTGGAGTTCATTTGTTGCCTGCTCTATTCTTCTGTCAAAATCCGCAATTCCTGCTATTTCATCAATTATTTTTCTTCTGTTTTTGGGTGAGCAGTTTGTTATCCCCATCACATCGCCCTGCATCATTACGTTGTAACTGTTTGGAGTGACATTGTACTGTTCTAAAAGTGCATGAACGTTAGTTAATGTTGTCGGGCTGTCGTTTATGTAGTAAGTACTGACATATCCTTGAGTAGATTTGCGGATTTTTCTTGCTATAGTTAAGTCTTCACCGTTATCGGTATCACCGAATGTAACTTTTACAAAAGCATCATTTCTTTTAGTGTACGTCGAAATAAAATGTGAAAGGTTTTCGGCACGTAATTCACTTGCATTTGCCAGTCCTAAAGCAAAGAGAACACTGTCGATAATGTTGCTTTTACCTGAACCGTTAGGTCCCGATATGGTGGTAAAGCCTTTTAGCATGGGTATTTCCGATTTATTCGCAAATGATTTAAAATTATCAATTTCAAGTTGTTTTATGTACATTTTTATTTCCGAATATAGTCTCTTTACTATTAGACAATATTATTTGCGGCATGTCAAAATGTTTACAACTTCTTAAAACTTCTTATCCATAGCAAAAAAGACCGGCAAAATCCGGTCTTTTTTGTGTTATTCAACATTTATTTAATATTTGAAAATGTCCAGGCATCAAATGTCGGGGTTTCCGAAATTTTCATTTCTTTTTTATCGGAACCTGTGCTTGAATCATCGTGTGCAATAGGTTTATATAACCTGTTGTAGTATTCAACAACCATTCTGTCGGAATTGAAATATGCTTCCGATGTTCTTATTGCCTGTCTCATTAGTCTTGCCCATTCCGCCTTATTTTCATAATATGTCGGAATGATTTCATTTTCGATGATTTCCATAACGCATTCATGGTCTTTCCAATGTCTTTCCTGCCATGGCATTTCATCATCAAGTTCGGGGTATTCAACAGTATAACCGTTAATACCGTTAAATGTACCTTCTACAGTCCAGCCGTCATAAATAGAAAGGTGAAGCGCACCGTTCATGTTAGCTGACATTCCCGATGTTCCCGATGCTTCAAACGGTCTGAGAGGTGTGTTCAACCAGATATCCGAACCGCGTTTAAGCTTAGCCGAAAGCTCGAGTTCGTATCCGGGAAGCACCACAACATTTTTAAGACTGTGCGAACGGTTCAAAAGCTTGTTAAACATATCTTTTCCCATTACGTCATCGGGATGGAATTTTCCTGCAAATATAATTTGAACTTTATTTTCATCAAGAAGTTTATTTATTCTGTCTTTATCCATTAAAATAAGCCAAGCACGTTTGTAATCGGCAAACCTTCTTGCCCATGTAATTGTCAAAACATCAGGGTCAAATCTTTTGCCTGCTACATTTGCAACGTATTCAAACAGTTCAACTTTCATTTCGCGTTTAACCGCCAAAAGTTCTTCGGGTGTGCTTGCGTTTTTAATACGTTCATCTTGCCAGTAGTGAAGGTTTACGGCGTTTGTAATTGCTCTAATCGGGCATCTTCCTTCAACCCATTCCCACATTTTGTTTGAAACCAAGCCGTGGAGTTGAGATACGGCATTTGCTATTCTTGACATTCTTAAAGCTGCAACCGTAAGCGAGAAATTTTCCCCGCCGAGTTGTATTGCCGTTTCTCTTGAACAACCCGCGAAGAAACCGCCTTCAAGCAGTGTATCTACCCAGTGTACTTCGTTGCCCGCAGCAACCGGTGTGTGGGTTGTAAATACCGTTTTCTTTTTAACGGCTTCCAAATCACCGTTATACTGTCTTAAAAGTTCAAATGCGGCAGGCAAAGCATGTCCTTCGTTCATGTGTATAACATCAAAGTTATATCCGACTTGCTGTAATATTCTTACACCTGCAACACCCAAAACGGTTTCCTGTGCAATTCTTATTTTTTCATTACCGTCATAAAGCTTGTGAGAAATGCTTTTAGCCCAGTCGCTGTTTCCGTCAATATCGGTTGTTAAAAGGTAAACGGGACATGTGCCGAATAATTCGGGATCAACAAGTAAAGCTTTTACTTTTACTTTTTCACCAAAAATATCCACTTCCGTGGAAACATTTATATCTTTTAAGAAATCATAATATTTTCTTATATAAGCTACTTCAACCTGACCGTCATGTGCTATTCTTTGGTCATAGTAACCGTATGACCATAGCATTGTTACACCTACCATAGGCATTTGCAGATAACCTGCCGAAAGCATGTGAGAACCTGCCAAAAATCCAAGACCGCCCGAGTATGTTTTCAATGACTGGTCCATTGCTATTTCCATTGAGAAGTATGCTACATTTGGTAATGACATATTAATTTTCCTCTTCTAAACTATAAACGCTTTTACCCTTATGTCATGGTAATCTAATAATAGAATAACACAAAATAAGTTCTGTCAATTTTTAAATACCGCTTATCTTTAAAATTGCCCTGAATAATTGATTTATAAGCAATTTTGAACTTTAAAAAACTTAACGAATACTCTAAAAAAGACCTAAAAATGTCTTTTTAACATATACATAATACAATTCTCCGTTAGAAAGCTTAATATCGTATTTTATGCATTTTTTGTATCTGTTGTCCGGTTTTGCTTCGGATATTTGGGCAACTAAATCATTGTTTGTGATTGAACGCAGTTCACTGACCGATATTTTTTCTTTCCTGAGAATTTTTACCAGGTTGTTGTATTCATTGTTATCCATAGTATTATTATTCCCCATTTTTATAATTATCTAACATTTTTGAAAAATTCATCCGTTATTAACTGTGAGTATTTATTTTTTTCGTTTGCGGAAAGCAAAATTCTCGGTTGTCCGTCTTTGTTATCCGCAACAGAAATAATTCCTGCCACATCGCCTATCGGAAGTTTTTTAATTTTAGCTTCAAATTTTACATAGGGTACCTGTTTACCGTAAGAACTCATTGTGCCTCTTTTTGTTACGTGCAGGTCATCTACGGAAATCGCCTGATATTTTATTTTGCTTACGGCATTTTTTAATTTTTCTTCCGCATTTGGAGATTTAATGTCATCGGCACTTATAAGTTGTTTTTTATTTGAATCGACAACAATCATTTTTTGTCCGGAAGCTTTATGTTCTGCAATTACCGCGTTATAACCGAGAATTCCTGCCGCTTTTTCAAGTTCAAATTCGTCGTTTATTTTTGAAAAATCGCCGACTTTTTTTGCACGTTCAACAATTTCGTCTTGCGAAGGATTAAAAAAATTATTAATCATACTGCCTACTAAATCCTTGCCGCCCAAGGACATAAATCCTACAACGGCAAGAGTTATAAAGACTGCTCTCAATATATTCTTTAAACATCCCATATTGAATTCCTCATTGTTTTATATTATCATTATACTATGAAAAATCAGGAAATCAATTTTATTAAAACATCTGAAATAAAAGTTGAAGAACTTACCCCTGCCATGCAGGAATATATGAAAATTAAGCATAAACATCCCGATAAAATTCTTCTTTACAGATTGGGTGATTTTTTTGAAACATTTTTTGAAGATGCCGTTACAATGTCCAAAGAACTTGAAATTACTTTGACGGGTCGTGAACAAGGCAAATTCGGCAGAATTCCTCTTGCGGGTATTCCCGTAAAGTCGCTGAATAATTATTTGGAAAAACTTGTTCAAAAAAATTTAAAAGTTATAATCTGTGACCAGCTTGAAGACCCTAAATACGCTAAAGGTATTGTTAAAAGAGGTGTTACAAGAATTGTTACTTCCGGCACTCTTACGGAAAGCGATTTGTTGGAAAAAAATTCCAACAACTACATTTGTTCTGTGTTTAAAGATGAAAAATCGGATGTTTACGGATTTTCTTATGCGGATATTTCCACGGGTGAATTTAAAGTTACTCAGGCTCCGCTAAATCTCATTATATCCGAATTGGCAAGAATTTCTCCCGCTGAAGTTATCGGGCCTGCAACAAGAGGTGAAATTAAACCTTTTCAAATTGTTCCCGAAGAAAAAGTAAATTTGCCCGATGATATTACGCAGATATACAATTGTTCAAAAGTCCCTCAATCAGTTTTTGAAGCGGGTTTTGCTTTAAACAATTTAAAAGCTGTTTTTAATGCTCAAAGTCTTGAAGCTTTCGGATACAATGACTGCAAAATCGGTTTCAGAGCGGCAGGTGCTTTGCTTGCTTATGTTTGGGAAACTTTAAAAGAAAACATTCCTAAATTTGAAAAAATTGACCGTTACGAACTCTCCGAATTTATGATGTTAGACGGCAGTACGAGAAAAAACCTTGAACTTGTCGAAACTTTGCGGGAAAAAAATAAATACGGTTCTTTGCTTTGGGCTTTGGATAATACAAAAACAAATATGGGTGCAAGGCTGTTAAAAAGCTGGCTTTGTCAGCCGTTAAAAAATGTTAATGACATTCTGAAAAGACAAAATTGTATTTCGGAACTTGTATCAAATAATGAAATAAGAAATTCAATGTCATCTTTACTTGAAAATGTTTATGACATTCAGCGTCTTGCAACCAGAATTTCAAATTCTTCCGCCAATCCAAAAGATTTTTTAAGCTTAAAAGCTTCTTTATCGGTTTTCCCTGAACTGGTCAGAGTTTCATCCGAACTGGAAACCGACCCGTTTGCTTGTGTGAACGAATATGAAAGCGATATAAAAGATTTTGCGGAACTTATTGACAGAACCATTGCCGAAGATGCTTCCGCTCTTATAAAAGAAGGCGGTATTATAAAGTCGGGAGTTTCGGGTGAACTTGATTATTTCCGTGAACTTTTAACTGGCGGTGAGGACTGGCTCAGAAAATTTGAAGAAAAAGAAAAAGAAAAAACCGGTATAAAGACTTTGAAAGTCGGATTTAATAAAGTTTTCGGGTATTTTATAGAAATTTCCAATTCTTATTTGCAATATGTACCGCAAAATTATGTCAGAAAACAAACTCTTACAACGGGTGAGAGGTTTATCGTTGAAGAATTAAAAAATCATGAAGATGATGTTTTGTCGGCAAAATTCAAGTCAACGGAATTGGAATATAAGCTTTTTACCGATTTTCGCGAATATTCAAAGGAATTTGTTTCAAGGTTACGTAAGATAGCTGATGTAATAGCTTGCTGTGATGTTTATACGGGACTTGCACAGACTGCCGTTGAGAATAATTACGTAAAGCCGATTATTGATGAATCGGGCGATTTTATTGTGAAAAACGGACGTCATCCTGTATTGGAAAAAATTCTTCCGCTCGGTGAATACGTGCCGAATGATTTGGAATTAAAATCAAATTCTTCTGATGTAACGCAGTTTATGATTTTAACAGGACCTAACATGGCGGGTAAATCTACATATATGCGTCAAAACGCTTTAATTGCTCTTATGGCACAAACAGGTTCGTGGGTGCCTGCGGATTTTGCCAAAATAGGCGTTATAGATAAAATTTTCACGCGTGTCGGTGCATCGGATGATTTAACCCTCGGTCAGTCAACTTTTATGGTTGAAATGATAGAAACGGCATATATATTAAATTCCGCAACGGACAAAAGTCTTATTTTGCTTGATGAGATAGGACGCGGTACAAGCACATACGACGGTGTTGCCATTGCATGGTCGGTGGCCGAATTTATTGCGGAAAAAATATGTGCAAGATGTATTTTTGCTACTCATTACCATGAATTAAATGTTATGACAAAATCATATCCGCAAATAAAAAATTACAGAATTACTATCAGTGAAGAAAACGGAGAAATTGAATTTTTAAGGAAAATAGTTCAGGGCGGAGCAAGCAAAAGTTACGGTATTCAGGTTGCTAAAATGGCAGGACTGCCGAACAGTGTAATTAAGCGTTCGCAAGATTTGATGCTTAAAATGCAAAAGGATTATTCAAATAACCTATCTTCCAAAAAACGAAGTACCGATACCCCCGAAGTCCCGCAGCTTAATCTGTTTGGTGCATAATTAATTTTAAATACTTTATAAAAGAAACTTTGTAATTAAGAACAAGTAAATGTTATGAATTGTAAAGACAAAATACTGTTATGATTATTTTTCCCGTAAAAGTATCATACGATTAACAGGGCATGCTTTTTTATGGTAATTAAATTTGCAGTATGTACATTATTATGCTATATTATTTATATAAAATAAGGCAGGAATATGAGATTAAACAAAAGACTTATAACGATAGGTTTAATAATTCTGATTTTTTCGGTTGTCGGAAAATTTTTATGGATTGGTTTTAAAAAGATTAAAATTGATGAATTCAAGCCTGCTGCAGTAATTTTTATGATTGATTCATCGGCTTCAAATCAAAAAAATCTTCCCGAGCATAAAAAAATCCTGAGACAGATATGTAATTTGCTTGACCCTGAGGATCAGATTAAAATATTACGTGTTTCCGAAGATGCATATTTGATATACGAAGGCGGACCAATGAACGGAAGCGGTATTACAAAAGCTATGGATGCTTTTACCGTTTATGATAACCGCGATTACGGCACGGCTTACGGTTTAGGATTAAAAAAAGCATTCGGTCATGTATTGAGTATGAAAAAATTGGGATATACTCCCGCAATAGTCGTAATCGGTGACTTGGAAAACGAAGGACAGGTTGATAAACAGATTGATTGGGATACTTTGCCCGAAAATGTTTCTAATGTTAAAAAATATGCTCCGGATATGGCTATGATGTTTTTGGGTGCACATCCCGAAAAACTTGATATGGTCAAAGAATTGCTCGGCCCGATATTGGGTGAGCAAAAACTTATCGTTTCACCCGAACAAAATACGGATAAAGCAATAAGAAGATTTATTCATGCATTAAACAGGTAAATATATAAGGAAAATTTTATATGGCAATTATAGTTTCATCTTCCACACAGGAAAAAATTTTTAATAACGGCGATACAATTAACGTGGGAACAAATCCTAATTGTGATATTGTTCTTAATGTTGATTTTGACGTTTTATTAACGATACAATACGATTTTAACGAAGAAAAATGTATAATAATGAACACTTTCCACAGTGACCGTGTTCTTTTCAGAGGGAAACCCGTAAAAAAAGTCGAAGCGGGCAATGTTTGTAAAATTATGCTTGCGGACAGTAATGAATTTGTGAGTGTTAAAGTCTTGCCCGATGCTTCATCAAATGACTTGAAACAGCCCAAAACCGTTACTTCAATTCAGGAGCAAGATTTTACCGAGGAGGATTTAAAAGGCTTGTACGGCAAAGATGCAAATGCCGCTACGAAAGTTAAAATTGAAAAACAAAGAAATGATATTGAAAAAAGTCGTGTACCGATTATTAAAGAAGTTTCTTATTCCATAAATGATTTAAAATCCAAAATCTCGGCGAACGCAAAAACAAACTTGTTCCTTCATATAGCTATGTTTTTCAGTGCATTAATATGTGCATTCGGAGTTTCTAACTATTTAATGGGATTAAGTATTCAGGAATCGGCAAACTATTTGCATTTGCCTACTAATATAAAAGCGTGGATTGCTTATACCGTAATTATTTACGGAATATGCCTTATTATGAAACAAGGTGTTTATTTGTATCTTTTGAGTGATATTCAAAAAGAGTCAAACAAAAATTCTAAACTCGCACAGAGTTTTATGCTGCTTTTTTCATTAATATTCATGCTCGGTATTTATATTGTTAACCTTGTTTATTATATGAATTTGAATAATTTTATGACGTTTGCAATATTTATATCCTTTTTCTTCTCGGGTATAATGTCCGTACTCGCAATAAGCTGCGGTTATTTCAAGTGCAACGGTACGGAATGGTCTGCAGAATTAAATAAATACGAGTACAGAGAAGATTTTGAAGGAGTTATTAAATCTTACAGACAGTGGATTGAACGCTATATTAACAGTTTAAGCAATACTAAATTACAATATATTAAAGACAGAATGTTCAATTTACAGCTTAAATCTGTCGGGGAAACAATTATAGGTATTTTAACCGCTCCGTTTCTGGCTTACGGTGTTTCGAATACTCTCGCAATGTGTTTTCCGGAAGCCGCAGGCTGGATAAGAATTTCAGGATTAAGAATAAGTCCTGTTTTTCTGACTTTGGCTACTTTTCTCATTATATTTGCGTTTTTCTCGTTTGTTAATACATTCCTTTGTACCAAGAAAATTCAGGGTTCACAGGTGATAAAACAAGACGGATTTAGTGATTATCAGCATCATGGTGTTACTATTTACGGATTGGAAGGCGTAAGAAGGCTTAATTCCGAAAAAGTGCGTTCCATGTCGATAGCATGTTCAATTATATTTATTGAATTTGCAATGAATATTTCATATTTTATGACTGAAATCGGCGGTGATTTGCAGGGGATGTTCTTGAGTTTTGTTGCGGCTCTTGTTCCGACTGCTCTTTTAATCGCCGAAACTTTAATGTTAAGTCAGACTAAATTTGATATTTATGCTTGTGATGAATTACTTGCTAAAGTTGATAAAGATTAGATTAATATATGAATGCACTTAAAATATTTACGATAATTTTATTTGTTCTTCTTACAAGTATTGTACTGGCAATTCGTCCCGGTATGCATCAGCCTGTAATTATTGAGAATGAAGATTTCAAAATTTACAGGGAAAGCGATACGCTTAATTATAAAGACTATGTGAATGTTCAGCCCGAAAATACGGTTGTTGCTAAAAATGTGCAGGTTAATGTCCAGCCGCAAACTGAAACTGTTAATAAATATGTTGACTCGAAATCCGATGTCGGGAAAGTTAATGAAAAACGTGTTAACATTGATAATCAGACGGGCGGAAAAGCCGCAAAAAATAATGACAGTCAGCTGGAAATTTTGCAAAGAATTATTAAAAACACCGAAAATCAACCGAGTAAACCTGATGTTGTTACCCCTGATATCACTCCTAAGCCTAAAGAAGTCAAGCCGCAGCCTGAAAAAACGGTTGCTGCCAAAAAAAATGAAAATCCTTATATGACCGAGGAGGAAGAAATAATCGCATGGAATAAATGGCGAAGCAATATTCAAAATTATATAATGAAAAACAGCGGGCCGTTTGATGCTCCTATAGGCACTATTTTTTCTTTTTCCTGTGTTGTTGATAAATTCGGAAATGTTTCCAATATTAAAGTTATGTCATCAAATCCTAACTATATGACTTTTGCCAAAAATAATATAAAACCCGTAATTGCAGGACTTCAAAATAAACCGCTGCTTAATTTTCCTCGCGGAACAAAGAGAACTACAACGGTTTTTACGGGATTTTTCGCAATTTCGGTTGTTGAAAGATATTCGACTCCCGAAGATTACCATGATTTTGAAAGGATTATAAAATATGTTCAATAGACGTATACTTGCTGTTTTGGTACTTTTTATACTTATTTTTGTTATTTCGACTCTGGCTATAATTGCTTTGAAACCTGAAATGCATAAAAAATTTATACCTCAAATAATAATTATTAAAAAAGAGGTTAACAAAAACTAATGTTAAAGTTTTATCATGCAATTATATTTTTGCTGTTCGCTGCTCTTGAAATACCTTTGATTTTTAAGTTTGTAAAATACGGCAGAAATTACGAATTTATCCGCCAAATTTCAGTCGTAATATTAATGATTTTAACCGCATTAATAATGTTCGGTGTTTATAAAACAGGTTTATTTTTTACGAAATTTGTAGTAAGGTAAATATTATAATGTTTATATGCAAAGAATGTAATGCCGAATATGATGAAAAACCCGATTACTGCTTATGCGGTAACAATACTTTTGAATATATAAAAGTTAAAAAATCAAAATTTTCAAATAAAGCAGTTATTGAAAAGATTTTGAAAAATAAAAATGATATTTTATCTGTTTTGTTTTTTTTAATTTGTTTGTTCTTTTCAATCTACATCTGGCTGTTTGCTGGAAATTCACTTATCAAAGAACAGATAAATACTTCCGTTAAACCTAAAGCTGAAAAAAAACAGGTTATTCCCGATATAAATTCGATATGGAAAGAAAAAATGCATACCGAAACCGTTATCGATACAAATGTTCAGCAGAATGGTGTTTATCCTTATCAGGAAACTTTGAAATTAAATTTACCTGTTGAAAGAGTAACCAAACCTGTGAAAATGACAGAAACCAAACCTGTTCCCAAAAATAATGTTTCTAAACCCGCACCTTCACCCAAACCCGTACAAAAGCCTAAAAATACAAATCCCGCAAATGTTTCGCCCAAAAACGATAAAGTTTTGATTAAAAGTTATAACCCGAATGACCCAGAATTATTAAGATATAAAAGTGCTTTGAGAAGTGCTTTGTTTTCAAAATTTGCTGTCGGGAGCATTCAAGGCGGAGGTACATGCATTATAGAATTTACGATTAATACCGAAACGGGTAAACTTGAAAACAGAAGATTTGTACAAAAATCCGATAATAAACAACTTAATGATGCAATTTATTATATGTTAATGAGTGTTCCTCACTTTGCTGTTCCGCCCGAAAGTTACGGCGGGGAAAAAATACGAATGAAGTTCTTTTTAAACAGCGGTTATTATGAGGTAAGTTTTATTTAACTTTAAAATTGAAATCTAATATAATAACCAGTTCCGCATTAAAAAATGTATCGGGGAAAGGTTGAAAAGGTGCAGCCGCTCTTATGGCTTTTGTTGCGTTATCATCAAGTTCTTTGATTTTAGATGACTTTATTATGGTGCAATTTTTTATAAAACCTGTATCGTTAAGTGTTAAAGCAACTTGGACTGGTACTTCTTTTTTGCCGTTCAAAAGAATTGATATGCGTTTTTTGTCGGGTTCTTTCCAGTTTTTCTTAACTTTTTCTCTGACAATTTTTACATAGGGTTCATAGTTAACATATTTACCGTTTTTATCGAATATAAAGATGTCTGATTTTGTTTGATATACTTGAATTGCAGCGAGTTCACCCGATGGATAGTCATATAGTATTCTGCAATTCGGGCATTCATTTTTTTTGTAAGAAATAAATTTTAGTTCGTTTGTATCTTTATTAAAAATTAATTCAACGTTGTTGTATTTTACATAATAATAGTTAGGATTTTGTGTATCATCGGAGTTTATGCAGGTAAAATCATGATAAAATTTCGGATACTTATCAGTTTTAACTTTTGTTTTTACTTTATCAAACAATATTGATACCGAGTTGTTAACTTCTTCGTAATATTTTGTGTCGGCGGAATTGAGTTTTTGCGGCTCAATTTTTTCTGCGGCATAAACACTTAGCTGACATGTCAGTAACATTAATGAAAGCAGTAAAATTAATTTTTTCATAAACTCTCCGTTTTTTATGATAGCATAAACACTTACAAAATCAAATTTTACGGTTTTTAAGGCTTTTTCAGGCTTTTTAATTCTAATTACCTCTGTTGCATATCTTGTTGAGTAATACATTTTTTTAGTACTTGGTTTCAAGATGTTCTTAAAAGAGATGAGGTAAAAATGAATATAAATAAAAAAATTTTATCGGCGGTAATGATTATATCGCAGTTTTTTACAATGCAAATATGTTTTGCAAATGAGCAGGTAACGCCGTTTTATAAATATCCAGATTATTCGTATATGTTCAACGGAAATGACAAGTTCGAAAAATTTAACAGAAAAGTTTTTAAACTTAACAACAAATTTAACAAATATGCACTTCGCCCCATTCATACGGTATGGACGTCAATTCTTCCCGAATATGTCATTGACAGAATACATTCGGCTACTTTAAATATTGAATATCCTATCAGACTCATAAGCACACTTATACAGCGGGATTTTAAATCTGCGGGAACGGAAACCGTCAGATTTGCGGCAAATACAACGGTAGGACTCGGCGGGCTTTATGACCCCGCAAAAAGTGTTTTCAAAATTGAGCCTGTATCCGAAAATATGGAGCAGGCACTTGCAAAATGCCATGTAAAACAAGGTCCTTATATGGTTGTTCCAGTAATATCTTCTACAAGTCCGAGAAACATTACGGGAAGAATTTTCGATACCGCTTTAAATCCGTCATCTTACATTGCTACTCCTATACTTGCTATGATTAAAGCGGGACTTTTTATCAACAAAAGTTATACTTTTCAGCCTTTAGTTAAAATGGTGGAATCTAATTTTGCCGATCCTTATGATATTGCCAGAAAAATATACGGAATTGATAACTATATAAAATGCACAAATTTAGACAGAAAGAAAAACCTTTTTGATGCCATTAATGCCCAAAATAGTGAAAATACCGAGGAAACCGTAAATAATACCGATAATTCCGGGTTGAATATATTTAATGCTTCAAATGAAAATTCCGAAAAAGAGTTAACGGTTAGTGACATTATAAAAGGCGGTGCAAGCATAGATAACCTTATTTTAAAAAGTTATAATACGGACAATGCAAATCTTCTGGCTGATATAGTTTTGTTTGATTACAAGCCTCAATCGCCCATTGTGGATGCCATGCGAACTGTTTTATTTGATTTTCCCGAGATAAACAATTCGATATGGTCTGAAATTTCTTTATGGAACAGAAGTTTTAGCAGAAGAATAAAAACATCCTCAATAAACATGTTTGAAGGACGTGAAAATTACAAATTCAGATATATACTTCAAAAAGACAAAAATTCACCGCTTGCGATTATATATCCGTCAATAGGTGAAAGTATGTCATCACATCACTCGGTTGTGCTTGCAAAGTTATTTTATGATGAAGGGTATTCTGTTGTCATGCCGGGAAGCCATTTTCAGTGGGAATTTGTAAAGAGTATGCCTGATGATTACAGACCCGGTATTCCTTCCAAAGATGCCGAACTGCTCCATACATTAACCGTTAAAATGGTCGAAAGCCTTCAAAACAAATACTCTTGCCAATTCGGCGATAAGGTAGTTATAGGGACTTCTTTCGGAGCAATGATGACAATGTTTATTGCGGATATTGAATCCCGTAACAATATGCTCGGCAATGCAAAATTTATATCAATTAATCCGCCGATAGAACTTCTTTATGCAATGCGTCAGATAGATAAAAATAATGAGGATTGGAATAAAAGACCATACGGTTTAAAAGAAAAAGCGGGGCTTGCTGCGGCAAAAGTTCTTTATTTTTACAACAATATGGAAAAAATAGCTGATAATTCGGATAATATTAATTTACCCGTTACGGATGAGGAAGGAAAATTGATTACAGGTTTTATAATGCATCAAAAACTGTCCGATTTGATTTATACAATTGAACATGGGGCAGAATCAAAAAATCCCGAGAAAATTTATGCAATGATTAACAATATGAATTTTGAAGATTATGCAAAAAAATATCTTTTGTCCGATGAAAACAATTCAACAGATAATTTAAGCAGTGTCACAAGTTTATGGCAAATAAAAGATTATCTGCAAAATAACGACAATTATAAAATTTATCATACACTCGATGACTATCTTGTCAACGGCAAACAACTGAAAGAACTAAAGTCTTATACTGGAAACAAAACCGTTTTGTTCAGTAACGGTTCTCATCTGGGTTGTTTATACAGAAAAGAATTTTTAGACGAATTAAAAAAAGATATTACATTAACAAAAGAACTCGCCGCAGTTCAATAACAGTCTGCACTTTGTAATTTTTTTTAAATTCTGATATATTATTTATATGAAAGCACTTGTTCAAAGGGTAAAAAACGCTTCCGTACACATTGACGGCGAATTGTATTCATCAATAAATTACGGTCTGTTAATTTTTGTCGGTGTCGAGAAAAATGATGAGACTTTTAATGCCGATAAGCTTGCCGAAAAAATAATCAATTTAAGAATTTTTGAAGATGAAAACGCCAAAATGAATTTGTCCGCACTTGATGTTAAAGCTGAAATACTCATTGTCTCGCAATTTACGTTATGCGGGAGCTGTAAAAAAGGTACAAGACCGTCGTTTGATAATTCTGCACCTCCTGAAAAAGCTTTACATCTGTATGAATACTTTGTAAATTGTTTTAAAAACAAAAATCTTGTGATAAAAACGGGTAAATTCAGAGCAATGATGGATGTATCTCTTGTTAATAACGGGCCTGTTACATTTCTTATTGAGAAATAATTATTACTACTTGATTTTTTTATAATCCATGCTATAATGTAACTGCAAGGATATATATTTATATTTTATTGTATTGAGGAGCAATATTATTTGGTTTACTAAACCCGTATTATTGAATTATTTTTTAAATTAAGAGGCTATTAATTATGTATGTAAACAAGTGTATCAAGTGTGGTCGTGAGTTTGAAACAAAAAACCCCAAAAGAGTTATTTGTCCTGATTGTCTTTATCCCGATAAAAAAATGATGATTTCTCAGGACGATTCTCAAACGGAAGTGAAAAATACGGCTCAGGAAGCTGTTTTTGAAGCACAGGAAGGTTTTGCAAAAACGGAAGAACCCCCGCGTTATTACAGTGCCGGCGGTAACGAACAACAGGATTACAGCCGTAATCAAAGAGCATATAACCAGAATAATTATCAACGTGATAACAGACAAGGCGGGTATAACCGCGGAGGTTACAATAATCGTCAGGGTAACAACAGGCAGGGCGGTTATAATCGTTTTAATAATCGTCAGGGCGGTTATCAAAACAGGCCTCAACAGGGCGGTTTTAACAAGGGCGGATTTCAAAACAGACGTCCTCAGCAGGGCGGTTTCAATAAAGGCGGATTTAATAAGCGTCATGCAGGCAAAAGCAAGGCTCCGAAACAACTTCTTGTCAGCAAGGAGCAGCTTGAACAAATTGAAATGCTCTATAAGCTTATGCTTCCTTTACCAAATCCCGATTGTCATGAAACTATCGGCGAAAAAATCGGGCTTGAACCGAGAAAAGTTTTCTTCGGTATTAATTTAGTCAGACAAAAGCTTATGCTTCCAAAATTACCCTTCCCAAAACGTAAATTGGCTATTTCTCCGGACCAGCTTTTTGCAATTAAGAACTTATATGAACCTTTACTTCCGCTGCCTCCTATCGGTTGCCATAAAATTATTGCGGCACAACTCAAAATGGATGAGTGGCGTGTCCATGTCGGTATAGGTTTAATTCGTTCTCAAATGGGGCTTCAGCGTTGGAATGAGGACAGACCTGATGTACCGGAAGAATTTAAAAAGAAGGATACTGATGCCGCTGCTGATGGTGCAAAAGAAAAGAAAACAAAGCGTAAAAAATCTGAAACTGCGGAAGAATAGATGGATAAATATATTTCTGTAGGAAAGATTTTAAATTTCCATGGTATTCAAGGCGAAGCTAAAGTTGGCTTTTCAAAGGGCAGGCAGGATTTTTTCCTTTCTTTGAAAAAAGTTTTTGTTAAAAAAGATAATAACTATATTCCGCTGAATATATTGAATATAAGAATAAGCAAGACTTTTGCCATAGTAAAATTTGACGGTATAAATTCAATTAATGATATTGTCGAATTTAAAAATTGTCTTATCTTTACGCAGGAAAAAGAGATTAGAGAAAGACTGGATGAGGACGAGTTTTTAATAGATGAACTTGTCGGTCTTGAAGTGTTTGACTGTGATGATAAGAAGGTCGGATTTGTTGTCGGAGTTTCCAATAACGGGGCAAACGATTTGTTATCCGTAAAAACAAAGTCAGGCAGAATTTCTTTAATTCCGTTTGTAAAAGCGATAGTTACATCGGTTGATATTAAAGGGAAAAAAGTTATTATTAATAAAATAGAGGGGCTTATTGATGAAATTTAGTATTCTGACCTTGTTTCCCGAGATGATTGAAACGTATTCAAAATACAGTATTCTTAAACGTGCCGTTGAATTTGGTGCTATTTCTTTGGATATTATTAACCCGAGGGATTATACTCTTGATAAGCACCGAAAAGTTGATGATACACCTTATGGCGGCGGTGCGGGAATGGTTTTGATGGTACAGCCCTATGTAGATGCCTATGAAAGTATTAATAAATCCGAAAATACCGTAACAGTTATGTTAACCCCGCAGGGAAAACCGTTAAACGACAAATTGGTTGATGATTTGTCCGAATTTGAACAGATGATTTTGTTATGCGGTCATTATGAGGGCTTTGATGAAAGAATACGAGACATAATAAAGCCTGTCGAAGTTTCTCTCGGCGATTTTGTATTAACTGGCGGTGAATTACCCGCTTTGTGCCTTATTGATGCAGTTAGCCGTAAAATAGAAGGAACGCTCGGAAAAATAGAATCCGCACATCAAGACAGCTTTGCTAACGGTTTGCTTGAATATCCGCATTACACCAAGCCGAGAGAATTCAGAAATCTTAAAGTACCCGAAGTCCTTTTGAACGGTAATCATAAAGACATTGAACAATTCAGAACGGATGAAAGCATTAAGCGTACCAAATTAAAACGTCCCGACCTGTACGAAAAATGGAAAGCTTCTCACTAGTTACTATTTGTTAAGCGGGTTTTTATGTCCCAGACCTAATCCGTCTTTCAGGAAGGTAAGGAGTGCATATCCGGCAAGTCCTATTGCACTGCCTTTTGAAAGTACATCTTTTCCGAATAGTGCTGCTGTACCGAGTGTCAGAGGAATTACTTCATTCACAAGCATTGATGTAAATCCTTTAAGGTAGCCTATTGCCGAGTTAAAAAATCTTCTCCAATTGCTGTTCATTTCAAATCTCAGAACGGATTTTTTCATACCGTCTAATGTATCACTCGGATTTGATAACTGCATTGTATCGGTGTATCTTTTTGCCGTAATATTTGCATCTTTGACATTAGAATACGTATCAGCCTGAATTTTGCCGAGAATATGCGAGTCATGTGCTATAAAGCCCAGAGCAGTTATCCCTACGCCCTTAGCCAAATACTTATATACATTTTTCTTCGTTAATATTGACAGACTCATTATTTATATTATTCCTTATTTTCACTTTTTTGGGTTTTTTCCGGTTTGTTTGTTACATCAAATTCTTTTTCTATTGTTTGCCCCGACATTTTCAACAGAATGTCTGTTGCCTGAAGCGAGTCATGTCCGTAGCCTTGCGGGTTGTTTTGCATATTCTTGAGAACTCCGACGGTATAGTCATTACCCGTTACCATTCTTGAACTCAATGCTCCTAGTGCAAATGTTCTTACCGGAGCGTACGGATCTTGAAGCATTTTATTTATAAGTGCAGTTAATGCCAAATCGTCTTTTCTTGACTCATCTTCTTCAAGTCTGGCAACAACTTCTTTTGCCCCCATCATCCTGACTTCTTTATCCTGACTGTTCAGGTAATTTTCCAAATTCTTTATGTATTCATCAGTTAATTGAACAATTTTGCGTTTTTCGGTTTTCTTGTTTTGCTTTTGTTCATTTTGCCGTGTTGTTTCTTCACTATTATATTTGTTATTAAAGTTTTCGGTATAATAATTTGAAGGATAGCATTGTGCTGATGAACATGGCTGTTGTGTGCCGTATGAAGGAGCATTTACGTTATATACAGGCGGCTGGCTTCCGGGAGTGGATACTGACGGATTAAATATTTGAATGTTTACTCCCGAATAATTGGGCGGCACTTGTGTTGTAAAACTCTGAGCAGCCGGTTGTGCATAACCGTTTTGGTAACACATTGCCGCAGGTTGTATATTTGTTTGCGGATTTGATACAACCTGATTTTGTATCTGTTTGACCTGATTTGTTTGAGGCATTTGATTTTGACCTACTGAATTTTGCATTTATAACTATCCTTATACACTACTTATATAAATAAAGTACTTTTATCTTAAAATATTGCCTTTTTTTCTAAAATTTTAAGAAATATTAAGTAGTTTTATATTTTTATACAGAGGATATAATTAGAATATGGATAATTACGAGGAAAATTACTTAAATCGGCGTCCGCAGGACTTATGTAAAATGTGCGGAAAATGCTGTAAAGTTGTGACTACCCCCGTACCTTACGAGGAATTGCTGGAAAAAGCCAAAAATAACGACAAAGCGGCAAAAGATTTTCTTGATATATTTGTGCCGTTTGATTCTATAGAAGCGGCGAGAGAAAAAGACGCTTCTATTGTAGATAATATTATTGATACAATGAAATCTGATAACCCCGATTTTTCTCCTGAAGGTATGACTTTTTATACCTGTAAATATTTAGGTAAAGATAATAAATGCACAAACTACGAAGAAAGACCGGCTTTATGCAGACGTTTTCCTGCGACGCCATGGGCTATAACTCCGCCCGATTGCGGATTTGAAGGCTGGCTGTTTTGGAAAAGAGAAGAAATTAAAGAAAAAATAAGACACGAAAAAGAAGAATTACTTGAATTAAAACTGCTTAAAACCAGAAATGTAAATCAGCAGATTATGGAAAGAATTCAGGTTGTAGAAAACAAAATTCACAAAAACATTGATTTATACAAAAAATACGGTTCTGAATTCTGGTAATGAACGGTTATTGTAAAAGCATTTTTTCGGATTTTTTTCGATAGAATTCTGTGTTAATATTAAGTTTTGTGCCGATATCCAGAAGTTTCTCAACAAATTTTCTGCTTAATGCAGGTTTTGTATCGGTGTTGTTTTCAATAATATCACCTATTCTGTGGTATATTTTGGTGTAAAATATATTCTGTGCTTCCGAAATATCTATCTGCAATTCCAGTTTTTCGATAATATCAAAAAGTTCCAGTACAACATCGGCTTGCTGTACTTCAAAACTGTGTACCAGTCTGTTAATATTTTGGAGTATTTTTTTGCAAAAAATATTGTTTGATTTAGTTTTATCGAGTTTTACTTCCATTCTTGCAGCTTCAAAATTTATATCAGCAGCTTGTTGAATGTTTTCTTCTTCCATATAACCGCCTGAATGTACTACAATATCGTTGAATTTTCGGCTTAACGCATATTCTGCGGATATTTTAAATTCATCAGGTATTTTAAGCCCGAGTGATTGCAAGTGGTATATTGAACCTTTACTTTCGTCATACATATCCTGATAAGTAGCGGCAAACTTCCCGAGTTTCCCTTTAAGCATAACTTGAAGAATTTTTCTTCTTTCTTCGATAAATATGTCTTTGAGTGTGAAATATTCTTTTCCGAAATATTCGTCCAATGCACGAATTATTTCGGTAATCGGGTTTAACATAAATGTTTTTATAAGTGTGGTTTTTATGTCATTAAATTCTTTTTCATCGGAGTATTGCTTTATTGCACAATGGAAATCGGCTCCCGAATACTGCATTAATGCAAAAACTAAATTTTGTTTTTGCAGTGTTATTCTTGACTGAATTTCTATATGCCCGATAATAAGTGTTGATGAACCTTTTTGAACTTTTTTGTAAGCGTGTTTTTTGATATTGTAGCAATAAACATCTTCTTCGTCTTCAAAATCCTGATATAATGAACTTATTGCCCATAAACTTGCAATTTGTTTAACCGTAACAACGGAAGGTTTTACAAATCGTTCAAATATATCCTTTCCTGTTCCGTATTCCGCTATGTTGCTTTTAGCTTCGGAAAGTATTTCAAGAAATTTCTTTTCAATATTTTTATCGGTAAAATGAGAACATAACTGCATTGCACGAGCTGCATATTTCATTATTTGAACGGTTTCAATACCTGAGATTTCGGAGAAAAACCAACCGCAGCTTGTATACATAAGAAGTTCCTGACGTTCGATTTCCAAAAGCTCCATTGCTCTGACTTTTTCATCGTCAGACAAATTCGGACGGAAATTATCCTGTTGGAATTTTTTGACTGACATTTCACTTCTGTCAAGTATAACATCTATATACTTATTTCTTACATCCCATGGATTATCAAAATATTTTACCGCTTCAGCCTCAAACACTTTTGTAACTTCGTCTCTCAAATAATCCAAAGCATCTCTGAGGGGTTTTCTCCATTTTTGGTTCCATCCCGGATGACCGCCCGTTGAGCATCCGCAGTCCTCTTTCCAGCGTCCTACGCCGTGAAAACAACTCCAGCTTGATGCCTGTTTTATGTCGACTTCGGTATCGGCACCGAACTTATCAAGAAAATCCGCATAATTCGTTATTTGAAATCCTTCATCTTTGGCTTTAATTTGAAGGATATACGCAAGTGCCATGTCTCCGAATTTTGTGTGGTGTCCGTAGCTTTCGCCGTCCGTTGCAATATTGACTAACTGCGGATAATTTCTGCAATCGGAAACTCCTTCTTTCAGACGTTTTATAAATTTATTACCATCCTTTAAAAGTTCATCAAAAGCAACAGAACGTGATATTGCACCGTCATAGAAAAATAAATCAATATATTTTCCGGGGGCTGATTTTATATAGTACCTGTAAGCACGTGCAGGGTCAATGTTTCCCCAGCTTACATCGACCCAGTCTTTTGAATTTTTTTCTTTAAATTTTAATGCCTGATATGGCGAAAGTATTGTAAATTTTATGCCGTTTTCTTCCAAAACTCGCAAAGTATCATCATCTACGGCGGTTTCAGCCAGCCACATACCTTCCGGTTTTCGTCCGAAACGGTATTCAAAATCTTTAATACCCCATTTTACCTGAGTTTGTTTATCCTGTTCGTTAGCAAGCGGCATTATAATATGGTTGTAAACCTGTGCGATAGCGTTTCCATGTCCGTTGTTAGCGGTCAGACTTTCAATATCTGCTTTAATTATTCTTTCGTACGTTGCCGGTGCAAACTGTTCCATCCATGATAAAAGTGTCGGTCCGAAGTTAAAGCTGATATGTGCATAGTTATTAACCATATCCAATATTCTGTTTCTGTTGTCTACGATTTTGGAAACCGAGTTTGGATTATAGCATTCTTTGTTAATTCTTTCGTTCCAGTCGTGATATGGCAAAGCACTGTCTTGAAGTTCAATTGCTTCAAGCCATGGGTTTTCTCTGGGCGGTTGATAAAAATGTCCGTGTATCGTTAAAAATATATCCTTCGTTTGCTCGCTCATTTCTTAACTCCGTTTTGTGGTTATTTATTTTTCGGTTGTTTTGGGTTTGCTGCTGAGAACCGTAAATTTATCAACATTAATCCAAACATCACCGAGTGCGTTAGAAAAAACTTTTCCGCAAAATTCAATATCATCGCCCGAATTCAAATCAATATATTTTTCAGCTTCGGTTCTTTTTAAGAATATTTTCATTTCAGAAAGCGGTACATTATGATTTGTTACATCTGGGCGGCGGATAAGAAAGGATATATAATCTTCCGAACTTTTGAATGCCGGCTTGTAGTCAAGTCCTAAGGTGGAAAATTTATCAAATTTAGCTTTTATCATAATGTTTTTATTCAAATAAAAGTTAGGTTTTGCAACAACGTCAAGCGGATTTACGGCTTGATAACTGACATTGTAGGGGAGTGGGTTTTCCAAATTCAAATTAGGAATTCTTGTCGGTTGTTGAGTTACTGCAAAAACGTTAAGCCCGAGTGTAATCATTATCATTAATATAAATATTTTCAATTTTTTCATTTAAAAGCCCTCTTTTCTGTCTTATTTACACTAATATTGTAGCACAATATTTATTTTTTGTAACTACCTAACACTATATAAGTATAATCAGTTAATTTTCTTGACAAAAGTTAAGAAAAGTATATAATCATGTTTATAAAACGAAGAAATAGGGTATAAGAATATTATATGGTAACGAAAAATAGCGGGAAAAATGTACATGTGATGTGTAAAGTCACACAAACGGGGGGGGGGTAAACCGCTCATACCAAAGGTTTTGGCGATTTTTTGATTTTTTGACAAGCCCCGAAAAATTGGGTTCTGCCCATGGATTTTTTGTGTTTTTGAATGCGTTAAAACACAAAATTTCTGTCATGCTGAACCATGTTGTCATCCTGAACTTGTTTCAGGATCTTAGCCTTATCAAGTCTTTAAATAGAAAAGAAACTAAACCAAAGTCAATGTCCGCAACTATGGTGAATAACAAGTTCCTGCACGTATTGGAGCAAATCCAAGACGTTTCAGCATCTTATTTCGTGGCATTGGTTCAGTATTTTATATATAAGACCCTGAAACGAGTTCAGGGTGACATGTGTAGTTATAGTTTTCAATAAACAGTAATAAATAAATAAAAAGAAAGGAACAAAAAATGAAAAAAGAAATTAAAAACGTGACTATTTTGGAAAAGAAAGTGAGACTCGAACATGCTAAGATCCTGAAACAAGTTCAGGATGACAGTTTGATTAAAAACGACGGGGCCGAAAAGACAGTGAGACCTGAAAATGGTAAGACCCTGAAACAAGTTCAGGGTGACATGTGTGGGGTTCAGGATGACATGGGGTGGTTCAGGCGTGGTTTTGGTGCTTTAGCACCCGAAAAGAACCTTTCACTTTACACTTCTCACCTTTCACGTAAATCAGCATTCACATTGGCTGAGGTGTTAATCACCCTAGGTATCATCGGCATTGTGGCGGCAATGACCATGCCGACACTTATTGCAAAAATACAAAGGAATATCTTAAATAATCAGTTTAAAAAGATGTATTCCGTATTAACTACAGCTTTTCAAAAAACAAATTTTGAAATGGACTTTTTTAACGGTTGCTATTATATTCAGGGGCAAGGTAGTCCTGCAGATTACTCAGGTTGCAAAGATTTTTTTTATAATCATCTTTCAAAAAATCTGAATGTTGCAAAAATTTGTGATACAAAAGCTTATGAAAACGGTTGTGCACCCGATTATGATTGGAGTAGCTTTCCTTCTGACGGGTGTGAAGGCGGTTTTACATCCGATAAAGTTAAAAATAATGGTGCAATAGTCTTAAATGACGGGAGTATTTTATATCTTTTAAATAATGCTGCCATGATAGCATCTGATATTAACGGCAAAAAAGGACCTAATAAACCGGGATTTGATGTTTATTCATATAAAATATACAGAGTAGGAAGTAATCTGATTTTGAACCCTCCTATTTATGAAGAACGTTCAATAGTTACACAATGTATGCCTAACGCCGGCGGTGTTCGTTACTATGATGAAATTAAATAATTTTATTCTGTTTTGTCGATTATACCGCCGCCAAGAACAATATCATTATCATACAGAACTACCGACTGCCCGATAGCTATTGATTTTTGCAACTCGTCAAATGTAACTTTAACTTCTGAATTTTCAGTGGTTAAGGTTGCATTTTGCGGGATTTGGGTAGAACGGATTTTTGCCTGTACCTTTAATTCTTGTGCGGGAGGTTCGCCTGATATCCAGTTCATTTTTATTGCGTACAAGGATTTTTTAAAGGTTTTATCGGCAGGTCCGACAACAACCTCGTTTGTATTTTTTCTTAATTCAAGCACATATAAAGGTTCGGATGCGGAAATTCCTATTCCTTTTCTCTGCCCGATTGTATAATTCCAAATTCCTTTGTGTTTGCCTAAAATTTTGCCTTCCGTGTCTACTATGCTGCCTTCACAGTCTTTTATTCCCAGTAATTCGTTGTAATCACCGTCGTAAAAATCCTGACTGTCAGGTTTTTCCGCTGAAATCAGCCCGTTTTCCGCTGCTATTTTGCGAATTTCTTCTTTTGTGTACCCGCCAAGCGGCAGCAAGATATTTTTTAATTGGTCTTGAGTTAATCTGTATAAAAAGTAAGATTGGTCTTTTTTGGGTGCAATACCGCGTTTTAAAAGGTATTTACCGTCAATATTTTCAATTCTTGCATAGTGTCCCGTGGCAAACTTGTCGAATTCTATTCCGTTAAGCTTTGCAAGACGGGGAAATACGCCGAATTTTATATAAGCATTGCACCATACACATGGGTTTGGGGTTCTGCCTTGCAAATACTCCGTTTTGAAGTTTTCCAGAACAATTTTTTCGTAATCATCGGCACATTTAAACACATGAAACGGTATATCAAGTTGTTTTGCTATGTTACGTGCCGCCTCAATATCTTCTTTTTCATCAGGTCCGTAGCAGGCATTTCCGTGACCGGATTTTGAAGCCATACCGTCTTTGCCCCAAATTGACATTGTCGCACCGATAACTTCATGTCCTTGCTTTTTAAGTATTAATGCCGTTACGGATGAATCCACTCCGCCTGATAATCCGACTAATATTTTCATAAAATCCTCTTTTGCTATTTGTATGTTAATTCAGAAATAAAATTATATCAAGAATTAGTAGCAATAAGCCAAAAATTCGGCTAGACTCATTACTGTGGTCTTTGATTTCAAACGACTTAATCCCTGTTTTAATCCTAATATACATGCAGGACAAGTGGTTACAACATAATTTGCCCCTGTTTTATCAATATTTTTTGCTTTTTTCTTTGAAAGTAAAAGTGAAATTTTCCTGTTTTTTATTGCAAATTCACCTGCAAATCCGCAGCAGTCGTCAAATTCAGCCATACGTTTGTATGTAACATTTTTGATATTATTTAGTATTTTTTCTGCATTTTCAGCACTGTCGCCGTGACAGGGCTTATGAAAGGTTACGGTTACAGGCCGCGGAAATTCAAGTTTATTAATTTTATCAGCAATAAAATCCGTAAAATTTATAATTTTTAAACCGTTTTTGCCCGTAAATTTTTCATAATTTTTCAAAGTATTTTCACAGCTTGCACAGTCTGTCATAATGTAATCGCAGTCTGAATTAAATAATTCCGAGTTGTGTTTTACGGCTTTCATAAAACGATTTATGTTTCCGCTTGACAAAAACGGCAGTCCGCAGCAGTCGAAATTTTTTTCTTCAAGATTTACTTCAAGTTTGGAAAGAATTTTCTTTACGGCATTTTCGGTTTTAGGATAAATTTCATTAACACAGCCTTTAAAATACAAAATTTTGGTTTTGGTATTTGAAATTTTGTAAGTTTTTCGAATACGGAGAACTCTGTTAATCGTACTGATAATTTTTATAATCCCGTTAAAAAATATTTCCGACTGCAATAAAAACGGAATTCTTGCCATAATCGACTTTTTCGCATATTCATATTTAGCACAATTGAAAATTTCGCAAACGTCAATTCCAGAAGGACAAAAGTCACTGCATTTGTTGCATTTTAAACATAGGTCAAGATATTTATTAACATTTTTGTTAAGTTTAATATCACCTTTTAAAACACCGCCGAGCATAATAAATTTTCCGCGAGAAACGGCACAATCGTTTCCCGTAACTTTATAAACGGGACAGACCGACTGGCAAAGTCCGCATTTGGAACATCTGTTAATTTCTCCGGAATAATCGTTAAGTTCTTTCATAAATAAATGATAGCATATATAAATGTGTTATGTAACCTATTAATCAAGCGGTAATAAATCATTAAGAGTTTTTTCTAAAGCAACTGCAATATTAGCTACGACAAGAATTGTAGGACATACCTTTGCATTCTCTATTCTGTATAAATGCTGCGGGGTAATATTTGCTTTTTCAGCAAGGTATTCCTGAGAATAATTCTTTCTTGCTCTTTCCACACGTATGTTTTCCGCTAATTTGTCCAGCAGCTTTTCTCTGTCCAACATTCTTGTATTTTAACTCGCTTGACTAAATATTATTACAACATATAATTTAATATATGAACATATATGTTTATATATAGTTATTTATATTATAGAATTATGGGGTATATATAATGTTGTTAGAAAAGATTGATGATTTTATAGCTTATTTGAAATACAAAACTATCAGGACAAAATATTACAGACTTGCCGGGGAAAGAAAATATTTTGAGGATAATTTTTCAAAAGTAAATCCGGATGATTATGAATTGCTTATAAAAAATCTCGACGAAAAAAGCATTAGAACCGTAAATAACATTATTGAACGGATAAAATTAATAGTCACAAATCAAGATGCTGAAAAATTTGATTTTTGGGATTTAGATGAAAAAATTGTTTTAAACCGTATAAAACATCATTATTGGTCAAGTATAAAAAATCTTCCCAATGGCAGTTATTCATATAAAAATTATATTTTACCGATAAAACATTTTGAAGTTAATGTTATATATAATGATTGTAATATTAAAGAATTTAGCGATTTGTCCGACTTGAAAAATCGTTCAATAATTGATGTTGGCGGTTTTATCGGAGATAGTGCCGTTGTTTTAAGAAAGTATAGCGATGCACCGTTATACGTCTTTGAGCCTGATGACGAAAATTTTGGTTACTTGCAAAAAACAATTGAGTTGAATAATCTTAAAGATGTTATAACGGAAAAAATTGCACTCGGTGATAAAGAGGCAACGGTTTCTATGTCCGGTGTAAGCTGCTGTGCTAAAATTAATGATACTGACGGTGATATTAAACAAACTACATTAGATGCTTATGTTGAAGAACATAATATAAATGTAGGTTTGATTAAAGCAGATGTTGAAGGATATGAAAAACAACTTATATTAGGTGCAAAGAATACTATTTTAAAACAAAAACCTAAATTACTAATTTCAATGTATCATAATTATGAACAATTTTTCGGCTTAAAACCTATGATAGAAGATTTTGGCTATCGTTGTAAAGTTGTTAAACCCACAGACGGTGCTGTTTTACTTGAAACGGTTTTGGTTGCCGAACCTGTATAATAAATTTTATTTCATATATAAAATCAGCAAATAGGTCGAGTTTTACCCTACCTATAAGTTTTTTATTCGTGTAAGTAATTCAATTTCCCGTTTTGAATAATTGAAGCTGAACATCCCCATCCGTATGCATTTAAGTGACAGTCATCCTCCGGTATCGGAATTATTCTGTTTGGTTGAAGAAAAAATGAAAAAGTATCCTTGCCTATAGTGTTCGGATTTTTTTTACCGTTTACATCAACAAACAATACCCCGCAAACATTTTCAACAGGGATTTTGCCCCCTCCTGCCATATCTTTAGAACATATCCCCCTATCATTAACTCTACCCCAAAAATATGTACCGTCAGCAAGAATTGCTTTTGCGTATTTCGTCAATGTTTCATAATTATTACCAGCTTCACCGTTCAAAGCACGATATTGAACATTTGACAAACAACCGGACTTATCACCGCAATACTTCGATATTTTAAGATAGGGAACAAGGTATTGTTCAAACATATTATTAGCAGAGTAAATCTTATTTTCTTCGTCATATTGCGTAATATTCCATTCATTAACAGGACCGTTATCTTTTATTGAAAGCATTAAAGCCTGACTCATAACCGAATAAAACTTCTTTACTTTAGAAACCGCAATATGTTCCTGATATTTTTGAATTAATGACGGCAAAGTCATAGCCGCCACAACGCCAATAATTCCGAGGGTGATTAAAACCTCTGCAAGGGTGAATGCGGCTCTACGTTTGTTGTGTTGCCGGGCTACGTGCGTAGCACCCTCTGCAAGGGTGAAACCGAATTTTCGGTAGGGTGCCGTGTGAGCGATAGCGAACCCAACCCGTGAGGTGGAGCGGGACGTTACTCCCGCGACAACCCGAATAATTCGGGAAGCGGCTCTACGTGAAAAGTGAGAAGTGAGGGTATCTTTGGGTGAAAAGTGAAAGGTGAGAGGTGAAAAGACCTTATCGGCACTTCGTGCAAAATAATTGGCCGGATTGCTTCGCATTCGCTCGCAATGACGAGACACCTCCATGTCATCCAGAACAAACATGTCATGCTGAACTTGTTTCAGCATCTTAGCCTTGTCGGGTCTTACAGTCTTTTCCAAAATCGTTGTATTTTTAATTCTTTCTTTCATTGTTCTCCTTTCACCACCTATAGGTGGTAGTTAACTTGACTATAATGTACCACAATAGGTGGTATGAGTCAAGACATTAATAAACATAAAATTCTAAAAAATCTCGGTAATAATATCAGAAAATACCGTAATGAACAGAATATTTCTCAGGAGGAACTGGCGTTCAAAATCAATTCCGCCCGAAATTTTGTCGGCTGTATTGAACGTGCTGAAAAATCACCGACAATTATTACACTTTGCAAAATCGCTAATGCATTAAACATGAAATTGGAAGAACTTGTCAAAGATATCGACAAGAATTGAGATATTTGAATATAGGCTTATATCTTTAGTTCGCGAGTTTAAATCAGTATTTTTATATTTCTTGACAAAACTTAAAGAAAATGTTAGAATTCGTTTATAAATGGGAATAATAAATACAGGGGGTCATGAAATGGCAGATGTAGAGATTAAAAACGGACAAGCGGGGGGGGGG
>CANPZB010000017.1 GCA_947588755.1 Candidatus Gastranaerophilales bacterium
GTAACTGGAATATGGCAATAGCGGGGAATTCTTTACAGGCATTGACTTCGGGCTGGGGAAACTTAGCCATAGGCGGGTCGGCGTTACAGCACTTACCCGGCGGTAGTACAAACATAGCACTGGGAGTTCATGCAAATATGAATGCAAATAGTGCTGCAGACAATACAATAGCTGTCGGATATGAGACTTTAGCGAGTGCAAATAATGCTATATCTATGGGTAATGCTGCACAATCAACAGCAGATAATACAATAGCCATAGGAGCTAATGCAAAAGCAAAACATTCAAATACAATAGCAATCGGCTATAATGCTTTAACCAATTATAATCCCGGTGCTTCTGAAACTAAAGGCGGGAATTTAGCACTGGGATATGAATCAATGAAAAATATAAAACACGGTGGTTCTAACTTAGCAATAGGTTCAAATTCACTTTCACTTATTGATGGTATTTCACAATCAACCGGTGATTATAACTGGAATACTGCCGTAGGTCATGATGCATTGCGGCGTCTTCAAGCCGGTTGGTTTAACGTAGCTCTTGGCGGGGGAGCATTATCATACTTGCGTGACGGCAGCAGGAACATAGCAATAGGAACGAATTCAAATCAGGCAATAAAAGATAACTTAGGAAGTCCTGTTGACGGTTCAATAGCTATCGGTTCAGAAACATCTGCAGCAGCGAATTCCGCAATAGCTATCGGTACAAGCACGTCTGCAAGAGAAAATTCGGGAGTAGCTATAGGGTCTAATTCCGCTAGTACCGGTGAAGGTGCAATAGCTATCGGTAATGTTGTTGAAGCTGAAGCAAAGCAGTCAATAGCTATTGGTTCTCAAGCTTCGGGTAATATTAAACATACACAAGCTACAGGCTCCTTCTCAATAGCGATAGGTAGTGTTGCGGAAGCTGGTGGTAACTCTGCAACAGCAGTAGGTTCGTGGGCAGAAGCAAGTGAAAATGAATCCGTAGCACTAGGTAGTGGTGCAGATGCTACTGAAAGAGGAGCAACTGCTCTGGGGTATGGTGCCGGTAGTTCTGCTAAAGGTTCTATAGCCTTAGGCTACCTTACTATAGCTAGCGGAGCTCAGTCAATAGCAATAGGTTCTTCTAATCCGGGTCTGATGATGGGAAATACTAAAGCTTCAGGTGAAACTTCTATAGCAATTGGTAACCTTGCAAACGCAAGCGGTAAAAGTTCTATTGCAATAGGTTCTGCCGGTAGTACTAGTTCTACCGAATATGCTAATGCTACAGGTGAAGATGCTATAGCAATAGGGAGAGGGGCAGCAGCAAATAGCAAAAATAATGTTGCAATAGGTGCGGGTGCATGTCATGGAGTAACCATAAATAATGCTACTTGCATAGGCAAAAATTCAGGCTATAACTTTAGTAGTCCGTCTGCCAAAGGTTATGTAGAAGACGATAATTCCAATAATTATGAAGCAGTATTTATCGGTTCATCAGGGGGGTTCAAAAGACACGGTGCTGAGGGTTCAGATAGTACGAATGGTATAATTGAACTTTATAAAAACAATAATACTAACCAAGCAATTATGGTTGTGAATGCCGACTTAATAGTTAATGGTTTTACTTGGTTAACTACTATGGATCATGAAGATTGGAAAGAGAGCAAAAGTTCATTTGGGCTTTTAACTTCTAAAGGCTATCAAGGGGTTGAGATAAGAAAAGGTTATGATAATAAATCAAGAGGAGGTTTCCCAACAATTTCAAAAAGTGACCGCAGGTTGAAATATGTCGGGGCTGAACTTAAAACAGGACTTGACAAAATCAGGCAGTTACGGGTTTACAATTACACCTTCAAAAAAGACCCGAAAAAGACTCCGCATGTCGGCGTTATTGCCCAAGACCTGCAAAAAGTCTTTCCGAACGCGGTAACTACGGGTTCTGACGGGTATCTGGAAATCCGTATGGAAGATATGTTCTACGCGTTAATTAATGCGGTCAAAGAACTTGACGCAAAGGTTACTGCTTTGACCGTTGCGATTAAGGAGCATACGCAAACACTTCAACAAATTCAAAAAGATAACAAAGCCAAAGAGTCAAGGATTAAGGCTTTGGAAAGCAAAAACAAAGATTTGGAAGCAAGACTTCTTAAGCTTGAAGCAAGGAAGTAAGATTATGCTGTCATGCTTTCCATGACACCACCCATGTCATGCTGAACTCGTTTCAGCATCTTAGCCTTATCAAGTCTAACATGGCTTATAATCCTGCCCGTATCAATGCTGTATGTAAAAGATACTGAACCAATGCCACGAAATAAGACCCTGAAATAAATTCAGGGTGACGTGAAGGGTTTAGAATGACATAGGAATAGTGCATTGTTTGTCATAAACGGACAAAATGCCACGAAACAAGATCCTGAAACAAGTTCAGGATGACATGAAATGTTCAGGATGACATGTGTGGTTTACCCTGACAAAAATGAATGACATGTACACGAAAATTCTGTCATGCTTTTCCATGTCACCCCCGCCATGTCATGCTGAATTTATTTCAGCATCTGAGCCATATCAAGTCTTACATGGCTTAAAACCTTCCCGTATCAATGCTGTATGTAAAAGATACTGAACCATGCCACGAAATAAGATCCTGAAACAAGTTCAGGATGACATGTTGGTATTCAGGATGACATGTTGAGAGTTTAGGGTGACATGTGGGTAGTGTATTGTTTGTCATAAACGGACAAAATGCCACGAAACAAGATCCTGAAACGAGTTCAGGGTGACATGGGGGTGTTCAGGGTGACATGTGTAGGTGTCACTTCCCCCGCCCTCGCCCTTTCACTCCGTCCGTCCGTAAATCCGCAGTTCAGGATGACATGTTATTGTTCTTGTATGCCGAAATTTGTGTGTCACAGAATTTTCACTTTTACAAGTTTTAATCCGTAAATCGATATCTTATTAATGCTATAATTGCCGATATACCGTCACGCCAGGTGATTTTTTTACCTTCCGAAAATTCTCTGCCGTAATAAGAAATAGGGATTTCGTACAGTCTTGCCCCCTTTTTCAAAACTTTTGCGGTAATCTCGGGTTCAATATCAAATCGGTTTGATTTAATTTCTATCCCTTGGATAAAATCCCGTCTGAATGCTTTATAACAGGTTTCCATATCCGTCAAAGTCGCACCGTAAAGAATATTTGTTAATAGCGACAGAAATTTGTTACCTAAAAGGTGATGAAACATAAACGAACGTGACGGTTTTCCGCCCGTAAGCCTTGAACCGTAACAAACATCCGCTCTGCCTTCAACTATAAGTTTTATTAACGGCTCATAATCAACGGGGTCATATTCCATATCAGCATCCTGAATTGCTATAATATCACCTGTAGCTTCTTTTAAACCCGTTCTTAATGCTGCACCCTTGCCCTGATTATATTCATGGTACAAAACTTTATGCGGAATTTTTGAATATAAATCACGTGTTCCGTCTGTAGAATAATCGTCTATTAAAATAATTTCCTTTTCCAGCCCGCAAAAATTAGCATCTTCCACTTTTTTTATGATTTTTTCAAGTGTATTAAATTCATTATATACCGGTATTAATATCGTAATCTTTTTCATCTTAACCCTTCGGCTTAAAAAATCTTCATTAGTTATGTTTAAAATTTTGTCATATTTGTAAATATATTGTACAATAAAAACATACAGTTATACAATATGGTAAGTAACGGTAAAATTTAATGGCAAATACAAACATTATCGACGAAAAAACGGTTGAATACGGAAAAGATTTAATCCGCAAAGGCATTGTCTGCCTTGAAAATACCGATTACGACAGTGCGGCTAAGAGTCTTTCTCAGGCTGCCGAAATTTTAAAAAACCAAAATTTAAGCGGCTATATTTCGATATGTTACAGTTTGACCGCTCTGGTTAATTATCTTGCCGATACAAAAAATTATAAAGATGCGTTAAAATTGATAAATGATGCGGTGTTTCTTGCGGGTTATTCAAAAGATTTATCGGCACAAATGTTTTGTGAATATGCATTAGGTTCAATAAATTATAGCGAAGGACTTAACGATACGGCATTACTTCATTATGAAAACGCAAAAAATATTGCTATTGACTCGGGTGATGAATTTTCATTTGCAGGTTATATTTTATCAGGCATTAAGCGGATTAATGAAGGTAAAAAGTTCTCAAAGTCCATAAAAAGTGACCCTTTGATTTCACTTGTAAAAATAGGGCGTTCGATTACCGCACAAACTGATATTAACGTATTGCTTAAAGTTATAGCCGAAGAAACTAAAATAGCCATTCAGGCTGACAGATGTACAGTGTTTCTGCTTGACAAAGATAAAAATGAAATTTGGTCAAAAGTTGCTTTGGGTATGGAAAATCAAGAAATACGTTTTCCTGCCGATAAAGGGCTTGCCGGTTACGTTATAAAAACAGGGGAATCGGTTAATATCGCCGATGCTTACAAAGACGAAAGATTTAATCCGAATGTTGACTTGAAAACAGGTTACAAAACCAAAACAATTCTATGTATGCCCATAAAAAATAATAATCAGGAAATTATCGGTGCTTTTCAGGTATTAAATAAACTTAACGGCAAATTCTCAAAAAGTGATGAAGATTTGCTTGTGGCAATAGGCGGGAGTGCAAGTATAGCAATAGAAAATGCCCAGTTGTTTGAACAGCAAAAAGAATTGTACAAAGAACAAAAAGCACTTTTTGAAAGCTTTATTGATACTCTCGCAACTTCTATCGATGCCAGAGACAAGATTACGGCAGGTCATTCAAGCAGGGTTAAATTATATTCAATGCTGATTGTCGATGAACTTGGTTGTGACAAAAAGTTTAAAGAACTTGTGGAAAAAGCCGCAACACTTCATGACATAGGTAAAATCGGTATAAGAGATGCCGTTTTGCAAAAAGAAGGGAAATTGACCGAAGAAGAATACAGGCATATTCAGGAGCATGTTAAGATAACACACAATATTCTTGAAAAGATTTACATGTCCGAAGATTTTAAAATTATAACGGAAATAGCTTGTTCACACCATGAAAAATACGACGGTTCAGGTTATTACAGACATTTGAAAGGTGAAGATATTCCTTACGGCGGCAGAATTCTTGCGGTTTCGGATGTTTTTGATGCCATTACCTCCAAAAGACACTACCGTGATAAAATGCCGATAGCTAATGTAATCGGTATTCTGATTAAGGATTCGGGTACTCACTTTGACAAAAATATCGTTGATGTTTTTCTTAAAATTCCCGTCAACAAAATCGTAAAAGTCTTTTTGACGGAAAATCATCATTCGCTTAAAGCGGAAGATGAAGAAATTTTGAGTCATTACAATTTGTCGGATATTTATAATTTTATAAACAATAAAAATGCCGACGAAAAACAGCTTCAAGCGGTAAATCTTTTTAACGCTTATTATTGCGGGAATTCTGAGGGGTAAAACTTTATGCAAAAATATAAAAAATATATTTTTATATTGGCTTTATTAATAAGTGTTTTGCCTGCTTTTTCGCAAGATACCGTCGTTACTCCCGCCGACAGGAATTTGGAACTTTATCAGCCCGTTGACTTTGATACATCCGGCCCGAAACGGGCAACGCTTACTCACAACGATATTCATAACCAGTATTCGTTTGCTCTGGACAGATTTGTTCAGAGTAATGTAAAGTATGCATACAGAGATTTTGCGGTTCTTATAGAGACTATGAAACCTACCGATTACGGTTACATGCAGATAGCGAACAGAATGTCGGAGTTGGGACTTTTTAATTTGGCTGATTCCGCTGTTTCTAAAATTTCCGATAAGGATATATCTTCAATAATTGTCGAAGATATGAAAAGATTTTATTACCCCGTAAAAAAGTTAAAACCCGCTGATGAAATGTATTTGGCTGAAGTATTTTCAAATATTGTTTACAATGACCAGAGTCTTGAAGCTACGACCGAACTTGTTAAAAATACCGATTTATTAACACATTCCGATTATGCAAATTATGTTGCGGCTCTGGGATATTTGAGAGCGGGTGATTTGATTTCTGCCGGAAAATATATTGATTATGCCATTTCGTTAAACAGTGAAAATTTGAATTATAAAAAATTAAAAGCTGAAATTCTGGTTTCCGGTAACAAGCCGAAAGATGCCTTGAAAATCGCACAGTATATAAAACAACAGAGGTTATATTCAACTGATTTCGCTAACAAAGGCGGTTCACTCGAACAGTTTTTGCTTTATAAATCACAAAAAAACGAAAATAAAAAATTGTATCATCTCGGATATTATTATTATCTTGAAGGTGATTTAAACAAATCGGTCAGAACTTTACAAGGTGCGGTAAGCTCAAAAAAATCACTTAACAGAGATGTTTATGCACTTTTGGCAAGAGTATATTTTGATAATAATGATTTTGAGAAAGCAAAAGATACCGCGGCAAAAGCACTTAAAGCGGGAAGTAAAAACTATCAGGCATACCTCGTTTTAGGTGATTGTGCATACAGGAACAACGATTATAAAGAAGCCTTAAAGTATTTTAAAACTGCGGAAAGTATTTCGCAAAACATATCTTTACCGCTCGTAAGGCTTGCTCAGACTTATGAAAAGCTGAATAAAGAAAAGAAAGCTTACGAAATATATGAAAAAATATTGAAAACGTATTCAGATGCTTATATGGCTTACTACAAAATCGCTTTGAAGGACAAATCAAAAGAAATTGCATATTTAAAAAAATCGCTCGCTATAAACATACGTTTTAAAGATGCATGGATAGATTTGGGCAGAGTCGAGTCAGAACGCCACAATTACGAAGAAGCCAAAAAATATCTTGCTGTCGCAAATTATATTGACGAAAATGATTTTAGATATTATTATTATCAAGGGCTGATATATAAAAATCAGGGGTTAAAAGAGAATGCTGAAAGGTTTTTTAAAAAAAGTCTGCTGTTAAATCCCGATTATCAGCCGGCAAAAGAGGAATTAAGTATATGAAAAAAAACATCCTGATAGTTGAGGACCATGAATTAACAAGATTTGGCTTAAAAACCGCATTTGACGGAGTTGATTATGTAGGGGAAATTTACGAGGCGGAAAGTGCCGAAACTGCTATTGACATTTTCAACAACAATCCGGTTGACATTGTTATAATGGATTTGGGTTTACCCAATATGAACGGTATTGAGGCAACAAAAAAGATAAAAAATTCCGGTAAAGATGTTAAGATAGTAATACTTACTTCTCATAATGATGAAAAAGAAGTTCTGAACAGTCTCCGTGCAGGGGCTAATGCATACTGTTCAAAGGAAATAAATCCTCAAAGGCTGATAGAAGTTGTTCATTCCGTATCGGAAGGCGCGGCATGGTTTGACCCGAGTGTTGCACATATAGTTTTGAAGGCGGGAGCCAATGCCGATAATTCAGATAATACGACAAACCATAAAGATTACGATTTGACCTCAAGAGAAGCTCAGATTTTGAAGTTAATGACAGAAGGATACAGCAATATGGAAATTGCTCGTTTACTGGTTATAAGTATTAACACTACAAAAGCACATGTTGCAAGTATTTTGCAAAAGTTAGAAGTTGATGACAGATTACAGGCGGCTTTAAAAGCCTTAAAAAATAAAATAGTATAACATTAAAAAGGAAAAATATGTCTGAAACCGCAAATGTTTTAATTGTAGATGATAATTGTAAATATTTAAAAGATGCATTACCTTTTTACGGTTATGATGCGGATTTGGCTTCGGACGGTATTCAGGCATTAAAGCTTCTCACTTCGGATAAAAATTACGATATGGTTCTGCTTGATGTAATGATGCCTAAAATGGACGGCTGGCAGACATTAAAAGCCATAAGAAACAATGATAAAATTAAAAATATTCCCGTTATAATGCTGACTGCGGTCAGTGACGAACAGAAAGTTATTTCGGGTTTGAAAACGGGTGCAGATGATTATATTATCAAGCCTTTTGTCCTGCCAAACCTTCTGGCACGCATGGAAGCAGTTTTAAGACGTGTGAAAAGGTATCAAACAGATAAACCCGCCGCTAATGACGATAATATAAAATTAATAAATACTTTGACCGAGCGTGAATATGAAGTTTTGAAAATGGCTTCCAAAGGCGAAAGTAACAAGCAGATAGCCGATAAGCTTTATGTAAAAGAAGTTACGGTAAAAACGCATTTGAACAATATATTTAAAAAGTTGAAAGTCCAAAACAGAACTCAGGCAACTTTAATAGCTTTGGAAATGAATATATAATAACATTAAAAGGAGAATTTATGATTGACTATACCAAGGAAGAATTGGCAGACATATTAAGAAAACATCCCGAAAAGTTCAATGAATGGAAAGCGGAGCAGGAAGAAGTCGACTTATCGGAAATTGATTTTTCGGGGATTAATTTATCTGAAATTGATTTCAGTGATGCTGACTTAAATTCAAGTTCATTTGCGGACTGTAATCTTTCGTTTGTGAATTTTAACGGTGCAGATTTGACTTCAGTGGATTTTACCCGTGCAAGAGTTCTGGAGTGTGACTTTTCGGAAGCTTTGCTGACGGGTGCCGATTGTAGTTATGCGGAAATGACTTATTGTAATTTTTCTGAATGCGATTTGGCGGGGTGTGTATTTTCGGAAGCGGATTTGAGTAATTCTGATTTCTCCGCGAGTGAAAATCTTCATGCAAGCCGTTATGATGATGATACCGTATGGCCTGATGATGATTTACTTCCCGAAAACTTCGATTCAACAAGTCACAAGGATTTGTCCGCATTGGAAGATGAAGAAGACTCTTTCGGTTCTGATTATTAATATATTTTTTTTTAAATATTAAAAAGTTGTCATAATTTTTACTTTCACCTATAATCACATTATTGAGATGTATTCGGTTAGGGTGAGAGGTGAAAATGAATTTAGAAAATATAAAAAAAATTGACCCCGAGGTTGCCGCACAAATTGAACTTGAGTTTGAAAGGCAGCAAAATACCATAGAACTTATAGCCAGCGAAAATATTACTTCGCTTGCAGTCATGGAAGCATGCGGGAGTGTTTTGACCAACAAATATGCGGAAGGAAAACCGTATAAAAGATTTTATAACGGTTGTGAGCATGTTGATGTCATAGAAGAAATAGCTCAAAAAAGAGCGTGCAAACTCTTTAACATGGCTCATGCCAATGTTCAGCCTCACAGCGGAGCACAGGCAAATATGGCGGTATTTATGTATCTTTTGAAGCCTGGTGATAAAGTTCTTGGCATGGATTTGTCAAATGGCGGACACCTTTCCCATGGTTCGCCCGTAAATTTTTCAGGCATGTATTTTGACGTAAAAAGCTACGGAGTTGACGCTGAAGGAAATATAGATTATGAAAATGTCCGTAAAATGGCTGCGGAACATAAACCGAAACTCATTGTCTGCGGTGCAAGCAATTATTCAAAAATTATAGATTTCAAAAAATTCAGAGAAATCGCTGATGAGGTCGGTGCTTATCTTCTTGCCGATATTGCCCATATAGCGGGTCTGGTAGCAGCCGGCTTACATCCCTCACCTTCGGGATATGCTCAATTTGTTACCACAACCACGCATAAATCATTACGCGGGCCACGCGGCGGGATTATTATGTGTGATGAAGAACATGCTCAGGGAATTGATAAAGCAGTTTTCCCGGGCATGCAAGGCGGGCCTTTGGAACACATTATCGCGGGCAAAGCGGTAGCGTTATATGAAGCTTCAAAACCTGAATTTAAAGAATATGCCGCACAGATTATAAAGAATGCAAAAGCACTTGCACAGGGACTTGCAGATGAAGGCATGGATATTGTGGGCGGTATGACCGAAAACCACCTTATGACGCTCAATTTAAGAAAGACGGGAAAAACAGGTAAAGATATGGCTAATGTTCTTGAACGTGTCGGAATTACCGCAAATAAAAATACCGTACCAAATGACCCTCAGAGTCCTTTTGTTACAAGCGGAATAAGGCTCGGTACACCCGCAGTTACCACAAGAGGTTTTAAGGAAGATGATATGACGGAAACGGCAAAGATTATTTCGTCCGCAATATATTCTTCGGATAACGAGTTAGGGTTGAAGAATTTACGTGAACGCTCGTTAAAATTATGTAAAAAATATCCTTTATACTTGAATGTGTAAATGATATATTTGTAAAAAGGAAAGGTTATGTTAATAAAATTAACACATGCACATATAATCGGCACAGTTATAGCATATTTGATAGGAGTATGTTTAGTTCCGCTTGTAATAAGTTTTTCCAAACGGGAAGGTCTTGTTGATTTGCCCAACGAAAGGAAAATTCATACCAAACCTATTTCCAGAATAGGCGGAGTGGCGATCTGGGCAAGTACGATGTTAACTTTTCTCTGCCTTGTATTTATGAGTTATTATCCATACGGGAGTTTGCTTTCGGGGATTTTGCTCGGAAGTTCGTTAATGTTTTTACTAGGACTTGTTGATGATATATACAATCTCAATGCGAAATTTAAGTTGTTTATACAAATAGCTATTGCGACTCTGGTTTATCTTCTGGGGGTTCAAATTAATACCGTACCGTTTTTCGGCGGTATTGATTTAGGATTATTTTCATATCCCATAACATTATTATGGCTTGTGGGAATATCCAATGCATTTAACTTTATAGACGGAGTTGACGGTCTTGCGGGTTCGGTTGTAACCATAAATGCAATTACTCTGGCAATTATAGCTGTTGCAATGACACCTTCTAACCCTATGAGTGCCTTAATAGGATTTATTTTGGCGGGAGCCATGCTGGCGTTTTTAACTTACAATTTTAATCCTGCAAAAATATTTATGGGTGACAGCGGAGCATTATTCTCGGGCTTTTTGCTTGCGGCAATATCAATAACGGGAGTTATGAAGGCTGCAACACTGGCGATATTGCTTCCTTTTGTTGTTCTTGCGGTTCCCATTATGGATATTACTTATTCAAGTTTAAGAAGAATTTTTAAAGGTCAGTCGCCGTTTGTTGCGGATTCCGAACATATTCATCATAAACTTCTTCATGCGGGATTTTCACAGAAAAAAACCGTGGTAATACTTACTTCCGTTGCCATAATCGCAGGTGCATTAGCTTCATTGTTTATGGGTTCTGCTACCATAAAACATTATTTTATATACATTATTGCAATAGTTTTTATAATGTTGTTACTAAATTTTATAAAAGTATTGACAAAAAAATAATTATGTGATATTATGCACGTGGATTTAATTACTCAGTTTTGAAACGATGCTGTAAATCAGGATGAGCGTTCAAAATATTTAAGTGTAAATCTGCTATATATATTCTTAACAAGGAAATACATCGGATTTCCCGATGACAGTCCGCAGGAATATATGATACGTGTAGGTTAGTTAAGTAAAGGTTTATTAACTATGACAGTAAGAGCAGTAGAAAATTACAATCGAGACAGAAGAGCATTCCCGACGGTTTTAGCAAGTACGGCAATAGGTGCCGGTGCAGGCTTTGCAATGAAATATGCATTTCCTGTAATTGATTCCGAAACCGAATTCAGGAAAAAAACAGTTGTTTTATCAAGCAGAAAGGTTGCGAACCAGAATATTGTTGATAAAATTAAAAATTCAACAAAAGAAGGTTCTAAGCCTATGACATTGGCTCAGGATACTTTTGTTAAAGTTATCGAAAACAAAAAGGGAAATACCGAATTTTTACCTGATGCCATAGCGAAAAAAGTTAAGGAATTAAACAAATTACTTCCTAACGCGGGTGAAGAATACCGCAATCTTATTCATGCCGCTAATGAAGCAGCAAGAAAGGATTCGGAAAGTATCATCAGAGCTTGCAGATACATGATTAAATCCGACAGAAGCCTTGCCGGATTTTTAATCCCCGGTTCGGTTGTCGGTTTAATGGCAGGTATCTTTGCAAACGTATTCAGAGACAACAAACAAGCATAAAACTCAGGTTTTTGGCTTGAATGTTGCTTTTTATAAAGCACCGCCCCCTATGGTGCTTTATTTTTCTTTCAATTCACCTTTCAAATACCATGTTTTGGCATCGGTTATTTTTACGTTGACAAATTTACCCGTTAAATCTTCATGACAAGGTATATGAACGGTTTTGAAATTTCTTGTTTTACCTGAATTTATTTTTTTGCCCTTGTGTTCATAAAAGCTTTCAATAAGCACTTCCATTTCGCGGTTAAGATATTTTTTGTTGGATTTTAAACAATTTTCCTGAATTTTTTTATTAAGCCTTTGAAATCTTTCATTTTTTATATTTTCGGGAACAAATTTATCAGTCCATTTTGCGGCAACCGTTTTTTCGCGTGGTGAATAAGCTGCGACATTGCAGTAATCAAGTTCAAATTCATCAATGGCGGTAAGCGTATCGACAAATTGTTCTTCGGTTTCTCCGGGAAATCCTGCAATAAAGTCGCTTGTTATTGTAACATCAGGTATCATGGAACGAACTTTATTGATGATTTTAGAGTAAGTTTCTCTGTCGTAGCGTCTGTTCATGGCTTTTAAGACTTCCGAGTTTCCGGATTGCATGGGGATATGAAAGTATTCGCATACCTTATCCAGTTCAAGTGCCGTTTTTATTAAATCATCAGTAATATCCGTCGGATAAGACGTAACAAAACGAATTCTGAATTTCCCCGACAAGCCGTTCAATTCTTTTAATAAATCGGCGAGACGGTAATTTCTGTCTTTAAAATCTTTTCCGTAACTGTCAACATTTTGTCCCAGAAGTGTAATTTCTTTATAACCTGAACTAAGTGCCTCTTTTGCTTCATGAATTATAATTTCGGGCAGTCTTGAACGCTCTCTGCCGCGGGTATAAGGTACAATACAGTAAGTACAAAAATTATTACAGCCTTCGCTAATCGGTATCCAGGCATTTACGCCTTTGACTCTGTTTATTTTGTAGTTTTTTGCCGTTATATCTTCCGTTTTATTGGTTTCTGTGCATTCACATACTTTTTCACCGTTATTTATTCTTTCTAAAATTTCGGGAAGCGAATAAATTTTGTGTGTTCCCAAAACAAAATCCACATAGGGTGCTCGTTTAAATATTTCTTCGGCTTTTTGTTGTGCCACACATCCGCAAAATCCGATTTTAATATTTTTTTTGTATTCTTTTTTCCATTTTCCCCATGTACCGACGGCACTGAATGCTTTATCTTCGGATAACTGCCTTATAGAGCAAGTATTAACTATTAAGAGGTCAGCTTTCTGAGGAGATTTTGTTTCCTCATATCCGAAATTTAACAGCATGCCAAGCATGCGTTCGGTATCAGATTTGTTCATTTGACAGCCCATTGTGTCAATATATACGTATTTCAAGTTTTTACCCTCAGCTATAGTGTATTAATCTGATTATATTACAAAAAATCGGTTTTTCATAATAAAATTTTACAGTTAATATACTTGACTTTCGCCTCAAAAAATATTATTGTAATATAACACGGTATCGGGGATAAGATATGGAAGGAAAAAAACAAAGTATATTAACACTATTACAGGAAAGAACCGAAAAATACTCTGAAAGAGTTGCTTTGGGAATGAAAAATCAGTACGGTTGGAAAGAACTTACTTACGGAGGTATAAGTTTTTTAACCAGAAGACTTGCCTGTTATCTTATTAATGAGTTGAAAGTCGAAAAAGGCGACAGACTTGCTATTTTGTCGGAATCTAAACCCGAATACGGGGCATGCGTTTTTGCTTCGATTATAGCAGGCATGATTACTGTTCCGCTGGATGTTAAGCTGACTAAATATGAACTTAAATCTATTTTGTCGGATTGTAAACCGAGTGTTATTCTGGTTTCCCGTAAACATCTTGAAATGGCAAAATTCCTCAGGGAAGAAATAGACTCGCTTAAAAATATTCTTGTTATGGACGAAGCTTATCACAATATTGAATACACAAGTATTTATCAGCTTCCCGACAATTACGAAACAAAATGGAGAGTCAGAAGTTCCAAATCGACTTGTTTTTATATTTACACTTCGGGTACGACGGGAAAACCGAAGGGCGTCGAAACGACTTTTTCAAATATGCTTTCACAGCTTGACGACTTGAAATATGCACTTGATAAAATTTTGCCGTTTAAAAATATTAATCTCTTATCAATATTGCCGATGAACCATTTGTTCGAAATGACGGTAGGATTTGCAACATTTTTGAACTTCGGCTGTTCGATATATTATACCCAAAGTCTTAAACCGAAAGACATTTTAAGCATAATGAGAGAAAAACGGGTTCATTTCATGATTGTTGTTCCCGCATTTCTTAAATTGCTGAAAACAACAATTGAGTCTGATATGAACAGTTGGTCTCAGCGTGAAAAGTTATGGTTTGATTTTAAATTTAAACTTGCGAAATTCGTACCTTCATACAGATTAAAAAAATGGATGTTTAGAAAAGTTCACGCAAAATTCGGCGGAAGATTTATGGGTTGTATTTCAGGGGGAGCTCCGCTTGATTTGGCGGTTGGTGAATTCTTTGAAAGGATAGGTATTCACGTATATCAAGGTTACGGTCTGTCCGAAGTCAGCCCCGTTGCTTCAATTAATGTTGACAGACCGGGGGATATCGCATCCGTCGGACACGCACTTAAGAGTTACGAATACAAAACCGATTCTGAAACGGGTGAATTGATGCTTAAAGGCCCTGCGGTTATGAAAGGATATCATAACCAGCCCGAATTGACTGCAGAAGTTATTGAGCCTGACGGCTGGCTGCACACGGGCGATATTGCCGAAATCAAAAACGGCGGTCATATTTATATTACGGGCAGAATAAAGAATATGATAGTTCTTTCGGGCGGTAAAAAAGTATTCCCAGAAGAAGTCGAATCCGTTTTGGAAAAGAGTTCATATTTTGCGGAAGTTTGTGTGCTTGGGACATCAAGAACTTTCGGGTCAAAAGATGGCACGGAAGAAATTACTGCGGTAATAGTTCCTACTGAAGATTTATGTTCAAAATATGATTGGACAACCGTTGAAAAGCTGATAAAAGACGAAGTGAAAAAGCTTTCACAGCGTTTGACAGCCTATAAACGTCCGATTAACATTGTTGTCAGAAAAGAAGCTTTACCGAGAACCGCCACAAATAAGGTTAAAAGAAAAGAAGTTAAGCAGCTTGTATCGGTTTAAGGAGAAGTTATCGGTGAAAAAATATTTAATTCCGTTTTTTGTGATGGTTTGTATAGCAGGCATATCGTTTGCCGAAGAAGAAGTAAAATTGATTAATATGAACCCGAGTACGGGTATTCCCAAATGGGAAGAATTTTGCGAGCCGGGTTATGCAAATGTTAAAAAAACTGACCGTAATGATATATTAAATATTTTCAGCTTTGTGAAAGCGGAACGAGTAAAGAGAAATTATTGGGCAGGAAGAAGAACGGCTTTTGAAAATTATTTGAATTATTGTCAGAGTCTGCCCTCTGAGACCGAAAAAAGTTCTTGTTATTCCGATTTAAGAAAAGCCGAGAACGAGAAAAATGTTCTTTACAAAGAAAAAAGAAATTTTATTCTTTACGAAAATAACATAGAGCGTCACAGATATTAAAAAAATGACCTCTTTTTAAAGAGGTCATTTTTTCTTTGTTTAAATATTTATACTATGAAAAATATCTTTTCAAAAGTCCGTCAAAACCTTTACCGTGGCGAGCTTCATCTTTTGCCATTTCGTGAACTGTGTCGTGAATAGCATCGTAGCCCAATTCTTTGGCACGTTTAGCGATATGAAGTTTGCCTTCGCAAGCACCATGTTCTGCATCAGCACGAAGTTCAAGGTTTTTCTTTGTGGAATTTGTAACAACTTCACCGAGCAATTCGGCAAATTTTGCGGCATGTTCAGCTTCTTCAAATGCATATCTTTTGTAAGCTTCCGCAACTTCAGGATAACCTTCTCTTTCCGCAACTCTTGACATTGCAAGGTACATCCCGACTTCGGTACATTCGCCGTTAAAGTTAGCTCTCAAACCTTCCATGATTTCTTTATCTTCAACAACGCCGTCACCTACATTGTGTTCGCAAGCATAAACTTTCTTACCGCCTGCTATTTCGTTAAAAGTTGTTGCTCCGCATAACGGGCATCTTTCGGGAGCACTTTCGGCTTCTGTTGACCAACCGCAAACCGTACATACATATTTTGACATTTTTTACCGCCTTTCTTCTAAAAAAAAATATTTAACGCATTTATATTACAATAACGAACAGTTTTTGTAAAGTCAAATTTTCGGCAAAAAAAAGACCTCATGTTGAGGTCAAGGTTGGTTATTTTGGTTATGTTATAGTAATTATGAGATTAGAATTCCTTTTGCATTTTTTTAAATGGTTGTGAAGATTTAGATTTGACTTTTTATTATAAAAAATTTACAAAACTTTATGATAGAATATTGATATGATTTCAGTGATTAAAAAATTTATATTATCAAAACTGTTTGGCAGAAAGTATTACAGAACTGGGAAATGTAATGCTTGCGGTAAATGCTGTACTCAAATTTATGTAAAGCATTTCAGACATGTTTTGTGTGATGAGAAGGAATTTGAAAAATTAAAATATCTGCACAGGTTTTATACATATCTGAAAGTTATAGGCAAGGATGATACGGGATTAATTTTTGAATGTACAAATCTTGATAAGACTACGGGAAAATGTAAAATTCACAAAAAGCGTCCCGGTATTTGCCGTCGTTATCCGCAGGAGGAACTGTTTAGCATGGGCGGAGCATTGTCTGACAATTGCGGTTACAAAATGGAACCCATAATTTCTTTCAGTGATGTTTTGAAAAAACAAAGGAAAAAGAGTTTAAAAACTTTATTTTTTAATTAATTCTTCCGATTTGTGAGTATTATTTACAAAATTCACGTTAGAGGTTTCAACATAATCAAACATATCTTCCAGACTTTCATGATTTTTGCCGTGGAGAATTAATTCGGTTGAATTTTTTGTATTGTGCATTAAAAACAAATGTTCCTGATTTTTTATTCCGCATAATATTGATGTATCAATGTCGGGTTTATCCGCAATAACTTCGGCTAATTTATTTAATGTGTTCATTGAATTTCCTTTATCAATATTATAAGGAGAACCGCCTATTATCCATGCGGTAAGATTTTCATGTGCTTTTTGTTTAAGTTCGGAAGTCTTTTCCGCTAATTTTTTCAGTTGTTTTGTAATATTTCCAATAATAGGTACGGTCATCGCAAAACCGTCGTCCTCATTTTTTACGATTACCGTAAAACTGTCTTTTGAACAAGGCAGAGAGTACATTTTGGATTTTGTTAATTTATTATTCTCATATTTGGGATTAATATATGCGTACATAGGAGTACTTTTAGTGGTTTCAGCATATTTTATGAGTTTATCGCTTCTAAAAATATTGGTTCGGCCCGTAAAATTAACATTTTGCATAATATTCTCCTTTTTTTTTTGTATAAAACTTGTAAGAAAATTTTTTTGCTAAAAGATTAAGAAAAATTAAACTTTATGGTAATGAAAAAATCGAAGATGTTGTTTAATCTGATAATGTAAAACTATGAAAGGTTGGTAATTATGAAAAAGATTTTGATAATTTTAGGAATATCTGTAGTTTCTTCGATAAGTGTTTATGCATCCTGCCCTATTGATGAGGGTGTATGTTCGGCATCTTCGGTTTGGGACAGAACTCCTATACAGCAGAAATATCTTCCCGACAGACTGCAGGACATTCAAAAAAGTGATGCATTCCGTCCTAATTATATTCAGCCCTATGACGACATGATGCTTAATACCGAAGGTGAATCAGTAAATTCATCACTTCCTCAAACACGTGATTACAATTCAAACTGTCAATTCGGTGTATGTTTGCCCGAACAATCAACAGGTGCGGGGGCAAATATCGGGGAATAAATTTTCTCGTATTGAGGACGAAAGACGGGCTTTTTTGCCCGTCTTTTTTGAATATATTTTTCTTAAATTTTGTAGAGTTTTTCTGTTTCAAGCCATTTAGGGAAATAATTTGTCACCCCGAACAACTTGTTTAATAATTAACTTTTGACATAAAACCCTTATTTTTATTTTTAAGGGCATTTACTATGGTTCTTATTTCATTACATTTTGCCTGATATGATTTCATAAGTCTTGTATTGGCTTTTTGTAAACTGTCTTTATCAATATTAAAAAATGCTTCCGAAAGGCTTTTGCCTTTTGAGGGGATAACTTCTTTTTCAAGAGGTGCAACTCCCTGCGGTATTCTCAAGTCGGAAACATCCAGTAAAAATTCATAATTCCCGTTTTCATTACGTTTTGCGGCTTGAAGAATAAACGGTTTTTCATTTACGTTAAATATTTCGCAAATTTTCTCAAAAATTTTAGCGGTGCTTTTTTCTTCTTTTGATAATTCGTGCATAAGTCTGGAGCTTATACCGCCTTCAAAATTCTGCCGGCATGTCCTTTTGCAGTTAAGTGTGCTGTTTAAGCCGTATGAGCCGATACTGTTTACTATCATTTGTAACTCCTGTTTTTCTTGCTAATATTTATTTAACACGGCTAAAACATTTTTTTGCTATTATAATACATAATTTTACAAAAATTTACATCATTATTTGAAAATATTTTTAATTTTTCCCGATATTTCCGAATTTGTTGTCTCAAATAAAATCAATTTATCTTTTGAAGTTTCGCCTTTGATGATTTTAATCGACGTTTTAGGAATTTTAATCAATTTTGCCAGATATTCCGTTAATGCTTTATTGGCTTTTCCTTCAACGGGTTGGGCGGTAATTTTAACTTTTATAATTCCGTCTTTTTTAATAATTTCGTTTTTGGATGAGTTTGGAACAATTCTTATTTGAACTGTAATTCCCTTATTATTTTCTTTTGGCATTTGTAATCCTTATGTATGAAATTAAATCGTATTACTTGATAAAAATCGATAAAATCTGTATTATTATTATATCATGTCCGAAAAACCTCTTTTTGATGAAATTAAACAAAAGCTTACAGCCCAGAACAGGGAAGAAAGCGATATTGCTCAAATCGAGAAGGCATACCAATTCGCCAAGAAACTTCATGAAGGTCAATACAGAATATCTGAAGAACCTTATATAATTCATCCCGTGGAAGTTGCAAAGATTTTAGTTGACTTAAAGGTTGATACTCACACTTTAATTGCGGCGTTTTTGCATGATATTCTTGAAGATACGGATACAAAGCCCGAAGAAATCGAAAACCTTTTCGGTAAGGATGTACTTAATCTTGTTCAGGGGGTTACAAAGCTTAGTAAATTACAGTTTAAGTCGAATGAGGAGCGTCAGGCAGAAAATTTTCGCCGTTTGCTTATCGCAATGGCTAACGATATAAGAATAGTTTTTTTGAAACTTGCCGACCGCCTGCATAACATGCGTACTTTAAATTTTATGGCGGCAAACAAACAACAAAAAATAGCACGTGAAACTCTTGATATATTTGCACCGTTGGCAAACCGTCTCGGGATTTATAAGATAAAAGCGGAATTGGAGGATTTATCGCTCAGGTATCTTGAACCCGACAAGTATTTTGAAATAGTTCGTCTTGTATCTCAAACAAAAGCCGACAGGGAAGAAACCGTAAGAATACTTATTGACAAAATAACGGCAGATGTTAAAAAAGCGGGTATAAACGCACAAATTACAGGCAGAGCAAAACATTATTACAGCATATACAGTAAAATGAAACGCTTAAACATAACTTTCCATGACTTATATGATATTACGGCGGTGCGTGTCATAGTAGATTCCGAGAAAGAATGTTACGAAGTTTTAGGGCTTATTCATTCGCAATTCAAGCCTATCCCCGGCAGATTTAAAGATTACATTGCCATGCCGAAAGGCAACATGTATCAGTCTTTGCACACTTCCGTGATAGGCCCGCGTTCAAAGCCTTTGGAGGTTCAAATAAGAACATGGGAAATGCATGAAGTCGCCGAATACGGTGTTGCCGCTCATTGGCGGTATAAAGAAAAAGGCTCGCAAAAAGCTGATAATCCTGCCGATATGCAGTTTTCATGGATGCGTAAACTTGTCGAATATGATAAAGATATGGCAAATGCCGAAGATTTTGTTAATTCGGTAAAATTGGATTTATTTTCGGATCAGGTTTTTGCTTTTACGCCTAACGGTGATGTGTTTGATTTGCCGATAAACGCCACTCCCGTGGATTTTGCTTACCGAATACATACGGAAGTCGGTCATAAAACCGTCGGGGCTTTAATTAACGGCAGAATAGCCCAGCTTGATACCAAACTTAACAACGGTGATATTGTTGAAATTTTAACCTCCAAAACCCCGTCGCCGCGGTTGGACTGGCTTAATTTTGTGGTTACGAAGCAGGCATCCTCTAAGATAAAACAGTGGTTTAAAAAGAATAATCGTGAAGAACATATTGAAGCGGGTCGTTCAAACCTTGAACACGAACTGACAAAGGCTGTTTTTGATGAATATATGAAGCAGGGCGAGTTTGAAAAAACCGCCAGGCAGATGAATTATATTTCCGCAGACGATTTGTTTGCCGCTCTTGGTTACGGTGAGACGACATTAAACAAAATTATTAATAAACTTAAAAAGCCTGAAATGAAATCCGCCGAGTCCCAGTATCATTCTTCGTCAAGAAGAAAATCCGAAAAAGATATTGTCGGACTTGAAGGGCTTTTGTACGGTATAGCCAAATGTTGTTCTCCTATTCCGGGTGAGCCTATAGTCGGTGTTGTAACCCGTTCCAAAGGGGTTTCTGTTCATCGTATAGACTGCAAAACCCTTGAAAATATTGAACCTGAAAGGTTAATGGATATTCACTGGTCAGGGAATAACACAAATAAGACTTACGTAACCACGATAAGAGTTGAAACAGCCGAAAAAATGGGGCTTTTAAAGGATATTATTTCAGCGGTTTCCGATAACAACACGAACATAAATTATGCCAATGTCAAGTCGAAAAACAACAAAATAGGGATAATAGAACTCGGTATTGAACTTGATAATATAGAAACGCTAAAGAAAGTAATACTTTCAATACAGGCTATACCTGATGTTTACAGCGTAAAACGTATTCAAACCTCTTATAATCCTGGGTCACAGCGTACTTCGGCAAAGTCTAAGCAAAAACAGTCAAAGCAGGGCAAACAAAAGGGGTCAAAAGGCAGATAAGCCCGCAGAGGTAAGATGCTGAAACCGTCTTGAATTTAGTATAAAAGATTTTGAAACGAGTTCGGGGTGCATGTGGGTAGTGTATTGTTTGTCATAAACAGACAAAATGCGACTAAATAAGATCCTGAAACGAGTTCAGGATGACATGGGGGGGGGTAGGTTGACATGACATGTTATTCGGCATGACAATGTCACGAAAATTCTGTCATGCTGAATTTATTTCAGTATCTTAGAATTTTCGTGGCTAAAATGATTTAAGATACTGAACCAATGTGACTAAATAAGATCCTGAAACGAGTTCAGGATGACATGGCGGGGGTAATGGTGGGTGTCATGCAAATGACATTATGAAAATGCTTTGAATGAACGTTCTACGTTTTTGTCAATTACACTTTTAACCGAGTCATATTCCGTTTGAAGTGCAGTATGTTCGGTTTCAAGACGTTTTAAATCAGAATCGTATTTTTTATCTTCTATTTCAATTTCATTTAACGCATTTTTGTACTTGGTTTCAGCTTTTGCAATGGCAATTTCATTTTGAGTGGTGGAAATATCTGCCGCATTGCCGTATTCAATTGAAGTCCAGTCATAAGTACCCATTTTCGGGTAGGTTATTGAACCTTTTTCGTTAAACGATACCTGTTCAAGCGTAATTACACCGTGTTCAAGTGCAAATTGAATCCATTCAGCATTATTCATAAGGTTGGAATCAAGTTCTTTGCATTTATTGACTGTTGATTTAGTGTTTTCATCAATTCCGCCCATTCTGTACCAGAGGTTTTTGTACCATTGATATTTCGGGTTGCCGGTGTTGAAACCATAATTTTCCTCAGGTCTCAGTCCTATGCTATCCATTATTTTTTGCAGTAAATTTTGAGCTTCTGTTTGCTTGTTTCTAAGGTCGTTTATCGCATTTTCTAATTCTGTTTTTAGTGCTTCTATTTGAGTCTTTATATCATTGTCAAATGCTTCTTTTGCCTCTGCGTATATTGTGAACAATGCATCATATTGTTGTTTAAACGTGTTATATTTCGTACATTGATTTTGTGCCCAATTATATTTATTATTTTTATATTCTTGTAATTTTTTCTTATATTTTCCAACCGGACTGGTACTGTCAAAGGCATCTTTTATTTTGTTGCTGAAATCGCTGGGGTCAACCATTCCTCTATCAGCTATCCATTGACTTAGAGATTCATAGAAGCAATCTTCCCCAATTTCTACTTTTCTTGGGTCTTTTATATTTTCCGGATTTTCCGGATCGCTCGGGTCTTCTTTATATTTAACATCAACTGCCAACTCATCATAACCCTTGCTGTCATAAGTATTAAACGTTGTTTTTCCTTCAACGACATATAACAAGTCAAATGCTTCCATAATATATGCAAAAGCATCAATTATAGCAACTTTTTGTTCATTAGTTATGTTATTCATAAAATCTACAAATCCGGGATCTGATGCATAATTGGCATAAATACTTTTATCGCCGTATATAAGTGGAACACTTCCATGTATATCAGATGGTCTTCTGTCAGCTCTATGCCATTTAATTGATGTTAATGCTCCCGTACCATAATAACCCTTATTTTCCGGGACACCGAGTTCTGCTGCAATATCTTCAAAGTTTATTGTTGACATTCTGTAATCATATCCGTATATTTGATCCAAAATCCCCTGATATGATTCATCATGTTGTAGTGTTGTGTGATCACATCCGAATATCATGGCAGCTAACATATTGGCAACTTGCCCCATGTATTCTATGGTTTCACTTGTCCAACCACTATAAAAGTCCATATTTTCAAATTCACTTGCCAAACGATTCCATTCATTACTAAAGTATTCAGGATGACCGGAAACATCGTTAAAATAATATGTTCCGTCTACATCCTTCATTGTAGGTTCTGTCTCGTTAAATGAATCAAAGTTAAGTCCGGGGCGTTTTAATTTTTCTGCAAGTTCGGGATTAGTTTCCTTTATGCTTGCAAGATAATTATTATATTCTGTTGCCCATGTACTATAACCATTTTCAATATCTGATATTTTATTTTCAAAATTTGGTATATCGCTATAAGCTTCACATTTCAATTCGTCAGGGAATTTATCGCTTGTTGGCGGTTCATCTACAAATTTTTTGTTTTCTAACTCTTTTATTTCAGCATTTATTTCGTTTGTTTTAAGCTCTATTGCAGCTTCTGTACCGTCATCTGTGGCTTTTAATTCTTCAAATGTTGTATCAGGTATAATTTCTTTTAATTTTTTATCATACTCATCCAATGTATTTTTATTGAGAAGCGTTTCTTCAAGACCGTATTTTGCTAAAAAGTCGTTTAAAGTGGCACTGTTTGTGTAATTGTTAAAATCCTGACTGCTTACGAGAAGCTGACCTTGTGAATTTACAATACCGTACTGGTTTTTGAGTTCGCCGTAACTAGTTAATATTGAAGGAGTTAACAATTGATTTGTTCTCAAACCGTTTTGGTCATAGCTTACGTAAGTAAACTGTGTGTCGTTCAATGCAGCCATATAATCTCTGCTGGCTTCGCTTGATTTGTCGGCAAGACGAAGTTTCGAATTCGTTATCAATTGAGAACGCATTTCGTTGTCCGTTAAACGGGCCGTTATGCTTAATAATCTTGCTTGTGCTGCCGACATTCCCATTGTTTTAAATTTCCTTTCTTTGATACACATGGTTTATCGGCATTTAAGGTTAATTTCTTTAAATTTACAACAGAAATTGTTACAAAAGTTAATAATAATTAAAAATATTAACGGATTTGCTATTTATTTTTATCCTGCTACCATATTAACAGTATGATAAAGATTTTATTTGTTTCGGACAGGCAAAAAAAAATTAACGAATTCGCAGGGTTTTTCAACAAAAACACTTACGAATTTATTGTTTCTGCCGATGAAACATATATTTGCGATATTATGGAGGTTGATACTCCCGATATAATTATTGAGGATGCAAATACTAAATCCGTTGATTTTAAAACTTTAAATAAAAAAATAAAATCAATTTATGAAAACGCGGTTATTTTAGTTTTGACTTCCGGTAATGTTGTCGAAAAGGAGCTGGTTAAATATTCCAATGCTTTTATAACCGACGATATGCCGCAAAATCTTGTTTTATCCACCGTGACAATGAATTTGAGAACAAAAAATTCACTCGATATGCTCGCAAATTCAAACAAAGATTTGGCTGACAGTTTGTACAGGCTGAATGCCTTATATACCACAAGTTCAAAATTCGCGGGAACTCTTGATAAAACAAAGCTTTTGGATTACATGGTCGAAGGTCTGGATAAAGCTTTATCGTTTTCTTTGACTTGCACTCTTTCTTTTTGTTCGGGGGAAAAACCCGTTCTTATGCTGAATTCTTTGTATGATATTTCGGATGAACTTTTGACCGCAATAAAACTTAGAACCGTATTGAATTATAAATCAATATTTGAAGGGAAAAAACCGCCGTATGAAATTAATGCGGAAAATTTGAAGGTTGTTAAAAATATTAAATATCCCGCAAGCAAGTTTACTTTCACTTTATTTCAGTATGACAACATGTTTACGCCAATAAGTCTCGGTAATAATTTCTTCGGGTGTATTGAAATATTTAAAGAAACACCGTTTTCTTCTGAAGATGCAACCTGTTTTCAGACTATCGCACAACAGGTTATTCTGCCGTTAAAAAGTGCCTCGCTTTATCAGGAGCTTAAAGAGACAAATCACAAACTTGAAAAATTGGAAAGGTTGAAATCGGAATTTATTTCAATAGTTTCCCACGAACTCAGAACACCGCTGACTTCCATAAAAAATTCCCTTGATATACTTTTGAGCGGCAGGTGCGGTGAAATTACGGCTGCAGCCGATAAATTTATATCAATGGCAAAGCGTAATGCTCAAAGGCTTTCGGGAATTATAAACGATTTGCTTGATATTTCAAAAATTGAAGCGGGTAAAATGGATTTCAATTTTAAAGAAATGAATATTCATTCCGTAATCGATTACGTCAAGTCTACTCTTAATGAAGTCGCAAAAAATAAAAATATCAGTCTGCTTACCGAAGAAACGGAAAACCTGCCGCTTATCAAAGCTGATTCGCAAAGACTTGAACAGGTGCTTACAAATTTGGTGTCCAATGCCATAAAATTCACGCCCGAGGGGAAAAAGATTATTATAAAATCTTCTCTCGCTGATGCCCGTGATATTAAAATTAATGAAAACTTTAAAAGTTCCATGCGTAAACTTGAAGGTGAGTATGTTATGGTCAGCGTAATCGATGAAGGTATCGGGATAGAAGAAAAAAATCTCCTTCATGCATTTGACAAGTTCGCACAGATAGAAAATTCTCTATCAAGAAAAGCCGGCGGTTCAGGACTCGGACTGCCTATCGCAAAACAGCTTTTGGAAGCACATGAAGGTGCTATTTGGTGTGACAGCGAAATTAATAAGGGTTCAAAATTTTATTTCGTCGTTCCCGTATGTCCCAAGGCACTTTGCACTAAATAAGTTTGAGCAAACGGCTTTTATTACGAAAGTTAACAAAATAGAAGAAGTTTTTTATTATGTTATAATAAGTATTAATGGTAGTTCTTCAATATTTATAATCGGATAACAGGGGAATTAGAAAAAAATCATGAAAAAAATTCTGATAGTTGATGATGAGCAGGATATAGTTGAAAGTTTGAAATTCGTTCTTGAAGCGGCGGATTATACTTGTTTTACGGCGTATAACGGCGAGGACGGACTCAGACTCGCAAAAGAAATTATGCCTGATTTGATTATTCTTGATGTTATGATGCCTAAGATTAACGGCTATAAAATAAGCAGATTACTGAAATATGACAACAAATACAAAAATATTCCCATATTGATGCTTACCGCCCGTTCTCAGGAACAGGATAAAATTATCGGTGAAGAAACAGGTGCCGATGAATATATTACTAAGCCCTTTGAGTTGGATGACATTGTGAATAAGGTTCATGAGTATTTAAAATAAAATGGAAACCACCGTAACTAACAAAACGCTTGAAAAATTAAAATATGATTTGGTAAGAGCAGGTCTTGTGCCTTATGAAACTATTGAACAGGCAGACGAAATCGCTACTGCACAAAATATTAACATAGGACAGGCACTTATTAATTCGGGCGTTTTGTCGGAAGAAACAATTTTGAAATTTTTGGAAGCCAAACTCCATATCCCTTACGTTAATCTTGACGATTATACGCTTGATACGGCATGTTTGAAATTCGTCAGCTATTCCGATGCAAAAAGATATCGGATTATACCGCTTTTTAAAATTGAAGATACTTTGACGGTAGCAATGGCTGACCCGTTGGATTTGTTTGCCATAGATAAAATAATCGAATCGGCAGAATGCTCTATTGAACCCGTTATTTCTTCAGAATCATCCATTTCAAAAAAAATAGAGGAGTATTATAAATCGGAAGCGGAAACCGTCGGGGAAATATTTACTGGTGAAAATAATACCGATTATGACTGGCGTGATGAATTGCACAGCGAAGATTTGTCCGACAACCATATTCAAAAAATTATACGTGCCATTCTTAAACAAGCTATTCTGGAAGGCGTACATGAAGTTACTTTCCAAAGAGAAAATGACGGTTTTACGGTTGTGTTTAAGAAAAACGGTGAAATATCGGAAAAAGGAAATATTCCGGCTGTTTTAACTTCTTCCTTTGTCGCAAAATTAAAAGTTCTTGCCGAGCTTGACCCTTCGGTTTCGGAAGTTCCACAGCTGGGTAAATTGTATTTTACCGTGGATGATATTGAAGTCGTCGCAAGTATTTCTACTTTCCCCACAATAATGGGAGAACGTATTTTCCTTAAAATATATAAACCTCCGACTCTTTTGAATAAAATTATAACATCTGATAAAAATCTTGCCGTGGTGAGAAATTCACTCGCTATTCCGGGAATTATTCTTGTCTGCGGGTCGCCTTTGAGCGGAAAAACACATATTATATACTCTCTGCTTCTTGAAGCTGCCGCTAAAGACGGAAAGAAAAATATTATGACTCTTGAAAGTATTGCAAAATATAATCTTAAAGGGGTTAACCAATGCGAACTTAACGAAAATACGGGATTTAATATGGACAAGGCGGCAAGATTTATTGAATTTCAATCTCCGGATTTGATTTACCTTGAAGGGATTAAAACAAAAGAATCTTTCGATTATTTTTCTAATCTCGTTTTTGATAATAAAACAATTATCATGGAGTTTTTGGCAAATAACATGGAAGATTTACGCAACAAAATGTCTTTCTCCGATTTTGAAACTCTTAAATCACTTATCTCTTGCATGATATTTATTCATTCAAAAGATAGTATTGAAGTTTTTGACAAAAGCACTGCCCAAAAATATCTGGCATGATTATTAAAAGATTTTAAAATGTCTTGCCAAGTTTCGGTGTGCGTTATAGAATATATTTGGTATGCGAGGAAAAATTAATGGCTAAAATGAATATAACGGTATGTATGGGCAGTGCATGTTTTGCCCGCGGAAACCAGCAAAACCTGTTATTCTTGGAAAATTATATACAAGAACATGGTTTGGATGCACAAATAAATCTTGCGGGTACAAGATGTGATAATAAATGTTCAAAAGGCCCGAATATTATAATCGACGATGTTGAATACAACAACATTGATGAAAAAAAATTGGAAGAAATTCTTTCCAAATGCAGTAATTAAGAATGGTTTTTTAAAACGGGAGTTTATAAATGAATAATCAATATCCGGTCTATACGTTAACAAACGAATGCCACGACTGCTACAAGTGTATACGTGAGTGTCCCGTTAAAGCTATAAGAATTGAAAACGGGCATGCTTCGGTAATTCCCGAACGGTGCGTTGCCTGCGGCAGTTGTGTTAAGGCTTGTCCTTCTAATGCAAAACGCGTCAGAACAGATATCGATAAAGCTAAAAATCTTATTTTGTCCAAAAAAGACGTGTATGTATCTCTTGCACCTTCCTGGCGTGCGTCTTTTGAAAATTCCGCAGAAAAAATGATAGCACTTTTAAAACAACTAGGGTTCAAAGATGTTTCGGAAACCGCACTGGGTGCTCAGGAAGTTTCGATAAAAACTGCTCAAATGCTTAATGAATGTGAAAAAGGGTTGTTTATATCAAGTGCCTGCCCCGTAATTGTGGATTATATAAGACTGTATATGTCAGAATTTACCAAATATATTACACCTATCGGTTCTCCGTTAATGACTCATGCCAAGATGTTAAAAGAAATTTACGGTGATGATATCGGGATAGTCTTTATCGGTCCTTGCATAGGAAAGAAAAACGAAGTTACCTATTCCGGCTTGTTTGATGTCGCATTAACATTTGAAGAATTGAGAATGTGGGTTAATGACGAAATAATTGATATTTCAAAAGTTGTGAAAGACGATAAGTACAAATTTGTACCGGAATCCGCTTATGAAGGTACTTTATATCCTATCGACGGCGGTATGAATAAAACAATTAAAAAATCGGGTGTGAACGATAATGTTCAGCTTTTAGAGGTTTGCGGACTTACATCTTTACCGAGAGCATTGAACAATCTTGACGTTGAAAAACTTGATAAAACCATATTTATAGAAGCATTGGCATGTGACGGCGGATGTGTCGGCGGGCCTTGTATATCTTCTGAAAAAGCAGGTATTACGATGGTTTCGGATATTCTTACGAAGGAAAAAAAACGTGATAAAATACCGTCAGAACCAAAAGTTGTCGTTAAATACAATATAGAACCCAAAAAAGTTGTAAATTCGGATTATCCTATCGAAGATATTTTAAAAACGCTGAAAAAAATAGGTAAACACAGTGTGGACGATGAACTTAACTGCGGAGGGTGCGGTTATGCCACTTGCAGGGATTTGGCAAAAGCACTTCTTGACGGCGATGCGGAAACATCAATGTGCGTTTCTTACATGAGAAAAATAGCGGTAAGAAAGGCTGCCGCTATGATTCGCTGTATGCCTGCCGCCATTGTAATGGTTGATAACAACTTAAATATTCTTGAAGCCAATGACAGCTTTATGAAAATGTTTACGGGCGATATGTACGAAGTCTTTAAATCACGTCCTGACGGGTTGACGGGTGCAGCACTGGACAGAATTGTCGATTTCGCGGATTTGTTTAAAACAATTTTAAAAACAGGCAAAGACTTACATAAAGAACGGTATCATGTAAAAAACAGGCTTTATGATATATCGGCATTTACGATAGAAGAAAATGAAATTGTCGGTGCTGTCATAACTGATGTTACATCTGCGGAAACCAACAGGGAAAAAATTTCGCAAAAAGCACAGGAAGTTATATCAAAAAATATTTCCATTGTTCAGGAAATTGCCTGCCTGCTTGGTGAACACATGGTTGAGACCGAAACTCTTTTGAGTTCAATAGCTAATGACTATGATGAAAAGGAGGATAGCGTATAGGAATATAACCGATTTATATTCGGCTGTTACTGAAAAAATATGTTTATAGATATAGATTGTAACCAAACAAAGAAATATAACCAGAATGCATACGGCGATTATTTTGTATCAAAAAGATATCCTGATGAAGCAAAGTTGATAGCCGTATTATCGGACGGTCTGGGAAGCGGAATAAAAGCGAATATTTTATCTTGCATGACGGCAACAATGCTTCTGAAATTTATAGAAGGCGACCAAATACCTATAAGCAAAGCGGCTGAAATAGTAATGAACTCACTTCCCGTTTGTCAGGTGCGTAAGATTAGTTACTCTACCTTTTCGGCGATAGAAGTCGATGATGAAGGCAATGCGATGATAGTCGAAGAAGGTAATCCCGAATTTATATGGATTCGTGATAACGAGGTAATGAAACCTGACTTTATTTCTGTCCCTTCAAAAACTTTCAAGAACAGATGTATGAAGGTTTATAAGGTTAAAATGCAGCTTGGTGACAGAATAGTATTTTGTTCGGACGGAGTTACACAGTCGGGACTCGGCGGAGGCAGACTTAAACTGGGGTTAAGACGAGAAGGCTTGATTGTGCTTTTGAAAGATAAGTTGAGCGAACATCCCGACATATCAAGTTCGGAGCTTTCCCAATATATCGTTAATCAAGCCAGAAATATTGAAACCGACAGAAACCCTAAAGATGATATTTCGGCTTGTGTCTTGTATTTTAGAGAGCCGAGAGAGGCATTAATATTTACCGGTCCGCCTTATCATCAGGAAAAAGATGCGGAATATGCAAAACTTTTTGATAATTTTAAAGGCAAAAAAGCCATTGCGGGCGGTACTACCGCGAATTTAATATCGAGAGAACTTAATCGTCCCATTACGATGGATAACACGATAAGTATCGGTAAATTACCTGCCTGTTCATTTATGGATGGTGTCGATTTGGTTACGGAAGGAATTTTGACACTTACCAAAACTCTGGAATATCTTGAAGCAAATAATTCCGATATTGACAATGCCGCCGGGAAGCTGGTAAAATTTTTATTGGATAGTGACTGTATTAATTTTATGGTCGGTGCTAAACTTAATCAGGCTCACTACGATCCGGCATTACCAATAGAAATTGAAATTCGTAAAAATATAATCAAAAAAATGGCGGAAGTGCTTCAAAGCAAATATTTTAAAAAAGTTAATATACAATACATGTAAAAATACGGTGAAGCGAGTACAAATTAAGAAAAAGTAACGGAAAATTCAGATAAAAAAGGAGAAAAAATGGACAAAAAAGTTAGTGTAAAAGTATGTTTAGGAACAACCTGTTTTGTTATGGGTTCATCAAATCTTCAGGAATTAATAGACACTGTACCCGCTAAATACGGTGACAGAGTTGAGGTTTCAGGAGTTCCATGTTTGGGTTTATGCTCTATTGATTGGGAATTTTCCAAAGCACCTTATGTAAAGGTAGATGACGAGGTTATTAAAGAAGCCACGGTCGAAAAAGTTCTTTCTGCAATTGATGAGAAGTTAAAATAGACTTCTGTTTTTTAATTGGATAAAATTTCGTTTTGTGCAATAATGGGATTACAAACAGATAAGGAATCGAATTTATGTCAATAAATACACCCAAGCAGACATCTCATTTAAAAAGAGAAATACTCGTAAGATTAATAAAAGCATTTTTAAGCGATAATTTTGAAGAAAGAACAAGACTTATCCCCTATGATATGCGTCCGAAAGGTCATGAAGTACCTTACAGATGTTGTATATATAAGGAAAGGGCAATTCTTCGCGACAGAGCAATAGCAGGTTTAGGCTGTTCCATTGAAGATACTGACGACAGTATGCTTTTATCGGAACTTGCGGCAAAAGCCTTAAAAAGAGAAAAACCTGATGAAAAGCCGCTTACTGTTCTTACAACGGCTTGCAAGGGCTGTGTTCCCGCAAGGATATATGTTACGGATTTGTGTCAGGGCTGTGTTGCAAGACCTTGTGAAAATACCTGCAAATTCGGTGCGATAAAAGTTATAAACGGAAAATCCATTATTGATTCCTCCAAATGCAAAAACTGCGGAATGTGTGCTCAGGTTTGTCCTTATCAGGCAATACAAAAAATTATCGTTCCGTGCGAAAGTGCCTGCCCTGTCAGTGCAATTGAAAAAGACGAAAACGGAAACGCAAAAATCGATTTTGACAAGTGTATTTCGTGCGGGAAATGCGTTGCCGCATGTCCTTTCGGTGCGGTTCATGAAAAAAGCCAGATTATTGACGTTTTAAAAAGTATTAAGAGTAAGAAAAAAGTTATAGCAATGGTAGCCCCCGCTATAATGGGTCAGCTTCCCTGTACACCGCAGCAATTAAAGCAGGCGATATTAAATCTGGGATTTTCGGAAGTTTATGAAGTTGCCCAGGGTGCGGATATTACCACAAAGAATGAGTCGGAAGAATTTGTTGAACGGTTGGAAAATGGCGAAGAATTTATGACAACTTCCTGCTGTGCGGGCTACAATGAACTGGTTGAAAGACATATTCCCGAAATGAAACCTTTCCGCTCGGATACAAAAACACCTATGTATTACACGGCAGAAATTGTAAAACGTGAACATCCGGATGCCATAACGGTATTTTTGTCACCTTGCGTTGCAAAGCGTCGTGAAGCATTGAAAAATCCCAACGTGGATTATGTAATTAATTACGAAGAACTCGGTGCGTGGATGGTAGCGTTAGGAATTCAGGTAGCTGAATGTCAGGAAAGTGAATTTAAAAATGAAGCTTCAGCGGAAGCCAGAAATTATGCCGTTATAGGCGGTGTTGCAAAAGCCGTTCAAACACTTTTGCCCGAAGAAATTCCCGCACATCCCGTAATTATTGACGGTCTGAATAAGCAGTCAATAAGAGATTTGAAAAAATATGCCAAAAACGGTATGTGTGAACTCGGCAATTTAATTGAGGTTATGGCATGTCAGGGCGGTTGTTTAGGCGGTAACGCAACGGTTAACGCATATAAGCCCGCACTTAAACAACTTACAAATTACGTTAATTCAAGCAAACCGCTGGTTGAACAACACGAAAAAGTTTAAATAGAAATGTGCATGTTATTTCTTGACAAAACTTAAAGAAAATGTTAGAATTCGTCTGTACATGGGAATAATATAAATAGGGGGTCATGAAATGGCA
>CANPZB010000018.1 GCA_947588755.1 Candidatus Gastranaerophilales bacterium
AGCTCCTGCATGCATTGGAGTATATCCAAGACGTTTCAGGATTATGTACCAATACCGAATAAATAAGACCCTGAAACGAGTTCAGGGTGACATGTATAGTTATAGTTTTCAATAAATAGTAATAAAAAAAAAGAAAGGGAAAAAAATATGAAAGAAAAAATTAAAAACGTGAAAATTTTGGAAAAGACTGTGAGACCCGAAAATGGTAAGATCCTGAAACGTCTTGGATTTGCTCCACGCTCGCAGAGTTTCGCATTTGTGGCTCTGCCACAGTATGCTCAATCTGTTCGCCTCTTGGTTGCTCGCGTTTAACGGGTCTGCGGTTGGTGTCTGCAATGACTTTGTCATTTTGCCACCAAGCCTCGCCCTCAGCTCGCAATCCGCTATCCGGACTCGTTTACACTCCGTCCGTCCGCAAATCCGCAAGTTCAGGATGACATGTGTGGGGTTCAGGATGACAAATTTGGTTTTACATTAGCGGAAGTCCTAATAACCCTCGGCATCATCGGTGTGGTAGCTGTTTTGGTTATACCGGGAATGATTAAAAATTATCGTGCAAAAGCATATAATACTCATTATAAAGTGTTTGAAAGAAAACTTGAGGAAGCTACAAAACAGATGGCTATACAAGATAAACTGGCTCCCTATGCTGATACAAATTTGTTTGTTAATGCATTTTCTAAATATATGAAATTGTCTAAAGTATGCAATTCAGATAATTTATCCGGATGTTTTTCCAAAACCATTAAAATAGGTGATGAAAATGTTGATGTATCTGATTTATCAAAAAGTAAAAATTTCGGTAAAGAAGATTATAATACTGGAAATGTGGCAGTACATTTGCCGGACGGTTTAACCGCAATACTTTCATACAATCCCAAATGTGATATTAATGACATAACAACTATAAACAAAGGAACCGATTCTGCTTCTTGTATTTCTTATATTCTTGATTTAAACGGATATGCGAAACCAAATACGATAGGTCAGGATATTGTAACTATCGGAGTTGAGATAAAAACTAATAAAAATGATTGGGAAAAAATACCCTGTAAATTTAAATCATCATGGGGGAACCCTTCTCAATGTACGAAATCTGAAATATATTCCGATATTGCTGATTCCGTTACAAATGAAGGTTTAGGAATAAGTGGGTCTATGGGTGCAAGCAGTAATGGAGCTCTCATGGGCTGGGACCTTGCAAACAAAACTTGCAATGATAAAGGGATGCGTTTACCCAATCACGCTGAATTTAATTCACTTTTACAAGCCGCTAGTGAGGGGCTTATTCCTCCGTTACAGTCCGATGAATATTGGTTAGGAACGGGAGGATCTGATACTTACAAACATAATTGCCGCGGAGAACGTCTTGACTACTGCGGTTCTCAGGGTACATCATCACACAGACGTGTCAGATGTATAGCATATTAAAAATCAATTAATTCATTTACTTTAACTTCAAGTTTTTCCGCAATATCAATCAAAAGCCCAAGACTTACACAACGCTTGGCGGTTTCAATTTTTGCCAGATGCTCTCTTGAAATATTAAGCATTTCCGCAAATGTGTTTTGGGATAATTTTTTCTGACGCCTGAAATTGTATATTTTTCTGCCTAATTGTAAAAGTTTTGTAACCTTATTGTCCACAAAAATATTTTATGTTATCCTTATGGTGAAGTATGTAGTCTTAAAGAGAACAATTATAAATATAATCGGTTTTTATCTTAAAGATGAAGTTGTCACATTGTTAATGAGAGAAAATAAATTAAAATGATTCACGCATCTGCTGACGTACAAAGTGAAAATATCGGTAAAAATACAAACATTTGGCAATATTGTATCGTATTACCGAATGCAAAAATAGGCAGCGGATGTAATATATGTTCTCACTGTTTTATAGAAAATAATGTTGTAATCGGGGATAATGTTACTGTTAAATGCGGAGTTCAACTTTGGGACGGTTTGACTGTGGAAGATAATGTTTTTATCGGACCGAATGTTACTTTTTGTAATGACAGATACCCGAAATCCAAAAATAAAAATTTTAAATTGGAAAAGATAAGAATATGTAAAGGTGCAAGCATTGGAGCAAACGCAACCATACTTCCGGGTGTAACTATCGGTGAAAATGCTTTGATAGCCGCAGGTGCAATTATTACGAAAGATGTTGCCGAAAATGAAAAAATAATTGGGATTAAATAGTTATTTTATATAACTTTGCATTAAAAGTTTATTTATGATATTAAAAAAATATGTCAGATATCAGAGATATAACAAAATATACTGAAGATTATATTCATCATGATTTTGAAAACGTCATGGTAAAGTATCGCAGGGAAAAAGTTTTGGAAGTTTTAAGGCAGTATAAACCCAAAAGTATTTTGGAAATCGGCTGCGGTATGGATAGTGTTGTAAATTATTACAATGACTGTGAAAAATTTGTAGTTGTAGAACCTTCCGAAACATTTGCTCAAAAAGCGTCAAATGATATCAAAAATCTTACCCCCCCCCCCCCCTCACAGCTTGTGTAATCAATGATTTTGTTGAAAATAAAACAGAAGAATTAAAAAGTTATGACTTTGATTTTATTATTTTAGCCGGTTTATTAAATGAAGTGGCAGATGCCGATACTTTAATCAGGCAAGTCAGAAAATTATTGACTCCGAAAACGATATTGCATGTAAATGTTCCGAATTACAACAGTTTTCATTTGGTCTGGGCTTATAAAAGCGGAATTATAAAAGAACTCGGAAATCTTACTCCTACGGCTCGTAAACTGCAACAAAATAATACATTCAATTCCAAAATTTTGAATGAATTTATGAATAAAAACGGATTAAAAGTTATAGAAAGCGGTTCATATTTTATAAAACTATTTAATCATTCCAAAATGTCCCAACTTTTAAATGAAAAAATTATCAACTCGCAATTACTTGACGGATTATACAAAATGACGGAATATATGCCGGATTTAGGTGCAGAGATTTTTGTTAATTGTAAACTTTTGTAAATTTTGCAGTAAAATTATTTTTATGATTAAATATTCAGAGATAATTTTCTAAGGTTTAGGATGAATTATAAATTAGTTAAACTAAACATATATGGTGACAACAGAGGTAAACTTGCCGTTGTTGAGGGCAATAAAGACATTCCCTTTGAAATAAAACGTGTTTATTGGATTTTTGATACTGTGCCCGAGCAGGAGAGAGGTAAGCATGCACATAAAGATTTGGAACAAATTATTGTAGCAATGGATGGGGCATGTCAATTTATGCTGGATGACGGTAAAACACAAGAAACTGTTTGGTTAAACCGACCTGATGTTGGTCTTTATATCGGTAAAAATATGTGGCGTGAAATGAGACATTTTTCATACGGATGTAAGTTAATGATTTTAGCCAGCAGACACTATGACGAAAAGGAATATATTAGAGATTATGAAGTATTTAGGAGAGAAATATGTGCAAAACAAGAGATATAGAGGATTATACAAAATTATATTTAAAAGATGAGTATGAAAAGTATCAGGTAATATACCGCAGAAAAAAGGTACTTGAAATATTAAACAAATATCAGCCTGAATCTGTTTTGGAAATAGGCTGCGGAACTGATTCCATCTTCAATTACTATACAAATCTTGCGTTCGGGGGGGGGGCATAGTTGAGCCTTCTTCTGAATTTTGTAAAATAAATCAAAGAAAATTGTCCGACAACCCCAATATAAAAATTATTAATGATTTTGCTGAAAACGCAATTGAACAATTAAATAATAAGGAATTTGATTTTATATTAATATCAGGACTGATACATGAATTGATAAATCCTGACATTTTAATGAGAGCCGTAAAAAAAATATGCACTTCTAAAACAATTGTACATATTAATGTCCCCAATACGCATTCTTTTCATAATCTTTGGGCGAAAGAAGCAGGAATTATTAAAAATCTTGAGGATTTATCTTTAACCGCAAAGCAATATCAACGTAATCATGTTTACTGTCTTAAAACTTTGAAAGAATATTGTATCTCACACGGGTTTGAAATTATCGATGAAGGAAGTTATTTTATAAAGATTTTTAATAATGCAAAAATGCTTGAATGTCTTAATAACAAAATATTGGACGATAATTTAATTAATGCATTAAATTCATTAATTAAATATTTTCCCGAAAACGGTTCCGAAATATACGTTAATTTACAAAAAATCCAATAAGATAAAATCATTAGACATTATATTTGTTTTATGTTATATTTGTCTCAAGGAGAAAAATATGCAGATTACACGTGATATAGAAAAGTACGCAAAAGATTATCTTGATGATGAATTTGAATTTGTGATGTCTAAATACAGAAAAAATATGCTTGTGGAAATGCTTAAAAAATACAAGCCTAAAAATATTGTTGATATCGGACCTGCATATAATTACCTTTTTAATGATTACAAAGATTTTGATACATATATAATAGTCGAACCGTCAAAAATAATGTGTGACAGAATTGTTCCTCAAAAAGGAGTGAGAATAATAAATGATTTCCTTGAAAATGTTGACAATTCCGAATTTAAAAATATTGATTTTGTAATAGCAAGCGGAATGATACACGAAGTGGAAAATCCCGAAAAATTCTTGGAAAAAATCCATTCAATATGCACAAAAGATACTATTGTGCATGTTCTTGCACCAAACAGTAATTCCTTTCATTTAATATTTGCTAAAGAAGCAGGCATGATAAAAGAAATCGGTGAAATTACCGATTATTCCCAAAAAATGCAAAGATTAAGAACTTTTAACATAAATTCTCTGGAAAAATTAATTAACGACTGCGGATTTGAGACCGTTGAAAAAGGTTCGTTTTATTTCAAATTTTTTAATCAGTCCAAAATGACAAAATGTATAAAAGAAAAAATGCTGACAGATGATTTATTGGATGCTTTGGTTAAACTCGGGGGGGGGGCAATGCGAGACTATTCTGCGGAAATTTGGGTTAACGGGAGAATTAAATAAGAAAAATGCATAAAGAAATCGGCGGATATATTGAATTTGAATTTAATTCAAAGACAGAACCTTATTATAAGCTGCCTGCATTGAATACTTCAAGAAATGCTCTAAAATATATAATTAAAGCATATAATATTAAAGAAATGCAGGTTCCTTATTATAATTGTCCCGTTGTTTGGCAAGCAATTGAGGAAACAGGCTGTAAAATTAAATTTTATAAAATAAATGAAGATTTAATGCCCGATTGTGAATTCAGGGAAGATGATTATATCTTATACACAAACTATTTTGGAATAAGTTCCAAAAATATAAAAAAACTGGCAAAAAAATATAAAAATTTAATAATTGATAACGCACAAGGCTTTTTTATGAAACCGATGGGTATAGGAAGTGTATATTCTCCGAGAAAATTTTTCGGTGCTCCCGATGGTGCCTATGTTTATTGTAAAAAAGAATTGAATGAACATTTTGAAAAAGATATGACTTCTCATACGAGAGTTTCTCATCTGGTTAAAAGAATTGAAGGCGGGTCAAACTTTGGTTATGATGATTTCAATAAAAATGAAGATACGCTAATCAGTGCAGAAATAAAAACAATGTCGGATTTAACTTCATATATACTTTCCCATGTTGACTATAAAAAAGCAAAAACAAAAAGAAGAAATAATTTTAAATATCTTCATAAATTTCTTAGAAAATATAATAAATTAAAAATAGAATTAACCGATGATGATGTCCCGATGTATTATCCTTTTTATATTAAAAATGACATCTTAAGAGAGCATTTAGTAAAAAATAAAGTATATATTCCGATTTGTTGGAAATTTGATACGCTTTCGGGGGGGGGGGCAATTGCTGGAGTATGATTTGAAGGAATATGTATTTCCTTTAATTGTTGACCAGAGATATGATAAAGAGGATATGAAGCATATTATTCAAATAATTAAAGAGGTTCTGTAACCGTTTTTGTGATAGTTGAAAAGGTAAAAGATGGAAATAATTGAAATTGATAAATCCGAATACAAAAGACTTGTTGTAAAGCCTTTTTCAAAATTTGAAACCGTTGAGTTTGCGGAATTAAATAAACATAAAGTTGATGATGTTAAATATTTTTTGTTTAATAACGGAAAAAACAGGTTTGCAATATTTGCGGGAATTAAAGATAATATATTAAAATTTCCTTTTTCCGCTACTTATTCAATGTTTTCCGAGGTTACACAAAATAATAAAATTAATTGTTATTACGAAACAATATCAGCCTTAAATAATTGGGCAAAAAATAACAATATAAAAAAAATAATAATAAACACACCTGCCCTAAGTTATGATTCTATGGAAATAACAAAATTGCATAATGCACTTTTGCAAAATGAGTTTAAAATAAAGAGTTTAGATGTAAATTTTGAATATAATCTTGAAAATTTTGATGATGAATATATATCAAAAATTCATCACAGTGCAAGAAAAGCTTTAAAAGCCGCAATAAAAAACAATTTAAAATTCAAAAAAACAGACGATGTTAAATCCGTATATGAGATTATAAAACGAAACAGAGAATACAGAGGATTTCCTTTGAGAATGAATTTGGAAGAAATTATTAAGACTTCTAAAGTTATTGACAGTGATTACTTTATCGTAACCGATTCCGATGACCGCGGTATTGCTTCCGCATTTATACATCATCTCAGGGATGATTTGGTGCGGGTTGTTTATTGGGGGAATACTCCCGAAAGCGAAGCATTAAGACCCGTTAATTTTATTGCTTATAATATTTTCAAATTCTATAAAGAAAGCGGTAAAAAGCTTGTTGATATAGGTACATCTACGGTTGACGGGCAAGCAAATTACGGATTATGCGATTTTAAAGAGAATATAGGCTGTTCGTGTTCACCCAAGATTAATTTTGAAGAAGAATTTTTCTCTCACTCGGGGGGGGGGCAATGCGAGCCCGTCCGTAGTTTAGCAGCTTTATTATCCGCCATTTTAAATAAAATTGAAAACGAAGTTTTTGCTTTAATTTCCGTTGTCGAATTAATACTTGAAATATTTAATCCCGATGTTTTATCAGATGCCGTAAAAAGCTTTTATATATATCCCGGGAGGACTGTATGGAGTTAAATCTTGTAAGCAGAAAAGAGTATGACAATTTGGTGGTAACTCCTTTTTCGGGATTTGATAAATCCGGTTTTATTGAATTAAATAAACATAAAGCAGATAAGGTACTTTATTTTATATTTAATAACGGTAAAAACCGTTTCGGATTAGTCGGGGGAATTAAAGATAGTGTTTTAAAATGTCCTTTTTCTGCGACTTTTGGAATATTCAGCGAAATTTCAAAAAACAACAAGCTGATTCATTATCATGAAGCATTGAAAGTATTAATTGATTGGGCGGAAAAAGAGAGTTTGAATAAAATTATAATATGCTGTCCTGCTAATTTTTATAACGAAACACATATTGCAAAAATGCAAAATGCACTATTCTGCAACGGTTTTAAAATTTTAGATTATGATTTGAATTTTCAATACGATTTAAAAGGACACACGGATAATTATATTGAAAATTTATCGTCTAATTCAAGGAGAAACTTAAAAATAGCTTTAAAAAATGGGTTAACTTTTGAAAAGACTGATGACATAAACACGGTATATAAAATAATTAAGCAAAACAGAGAAGAAAAGGGATTTCCTTTGAAGATGAGCGAGAATGATATTATTGAAACCGCAAAAATAATAAAATCAGATTTTTTCATTGTGCGAAATAATTCTTCAGAACCTGTTGCCTCAGCTTATATTCAACATATTACAAAAGAAGTTGCAAATATTGTATACTGGGGAAATATTCAAAAATTTGATTTTCTATGCCCGATGAATTATATAGCATGCCAAGTTTTTGATTATTATTCAAAAGTCAAAGATATAAAATATGTAAACATAGGAACATCGACAGAAAACAGCATGCCAAATTTCGGGCTTTGCGATTTTAAAGAAAGTATAGGTTGTTCTTGTTCTCCAAAAATAAATTTTGTTTGTGATATAACATAATAAGACTTTTTTATGTTAAAATTTATCAGTCTGAAATTTTTTATAACTTGAAAATAAAAAAAGAAGGTTATATAATAAATCCTGTAAATGTTTACAGGCTTAAAAACATCCTGTTAATATGAAATCAGTTCATTCAGGTATGAAAATGATTAAATTTTTAGATTTAAAGAAAATAAATTCAAGATTTGATATAGAGAATGCCGTAAAGGAAGTTATTAATTCCGGCTGGTATATCCACGGCGAAAAGAATAAACAGTTTGAGAGAAACTTTGCACAATATCTGGGAGTAAAGCATTGTATCGGCTGTGCTAACGGGCTTGACGCATTAAAACTTATTATAAATGCTTATGATTTTAAAAACGGTGATGAAATAATTGTTCCCGCAAATACATTTATTGCAACAATTCTGGCAGTTTCCGCATGCGGCTGTACTCCTGTTTTGGTTGAACCTGATATAAATACTTACAATATTAATCCCGATTTAATTGAAGAAAAAATAACTCCGAAAACAAAAGCCATAATAATAGTTCATCTTTACGGGCAAGCTGTTCAGACGGAAAAAATTCGGGCTTTGGCAGAAAAATATAATCTGAAAATTATAGAAGATGCCGCTCAGGCTCACGGTGCGGTTTATAACGAAAGAAAAACAGGTAATCTCGGCGATGCCGCAGGATTTTCCTTTTATCCCGGAAAAAATCTGGGCTGCATAGGCGACGGCGGATGTGTAACTACAAATGATGATGAACTTGCACAAAGAATAAGAGCAATAGCAAATTACGGCTCTGACAGAAAATATCACCATATATTTAAGGGGATTAATTCAAGGCTCGACGAAATTCAGGCGGCAGTTTTGGATTTAAAACTCCCCCAGCTTGATGCCGATAATGAAAAACGTCGTCAAATTTCCAAATACTATCGGGAAAATATTAAAAATCCAAAAATAATTTTACCACAGGCTTATGATGAAAAAGCTCATGTTTGGCATGTGTTTGTTGTGAGATGTGAAAACCGTGAAAATTTACAAAATTACCTTGCCAAAAACGGTATTGAAACTAACATTCATTATCCGACTCCGCCTCATAAACAGGGTGCATATAAGGAATTGTCACATTTAAGTTTTCCGGTGTCTGAAAAAATTCACGAAGAAGTTATTTCAATCCCGATTTCACCGGTTATGACATTGGACGATGCAGAAAATGTTGTGAGGATTATAAATGATTTTAATTGAAATATTTGTAAAACTGATACTGTTTAAATTATTACGTAAAAAACTTATTCTTGTTAATGAAGCTGCAGGTTTAGGCGATTATCTATGGGTAAGAAATTATCTGGAAAAACTGAAAACTGACCCGTATTACAAAAAATATAAATTAGTACTTTGTGCGACAAGGCGTTGGCTTGATTTTGCCAAAGATATGGATTCCAAATATGTTGATGTTTTTTTACCATTTAATAGCCCTCATAATCCTAAATTTAAAAATCTTTTACCTTTGTATTTATTTAGTTTTGATATATTTATTAATTTCAGAGCATCCAGTAAATTATATACAAAAATAACAAATGCTGCCCGTGCAAAAATAATTTATACTAATGATATAGCATTGAATAAAAATTTATTTTATTCAAATTATGACAAATTAATTGTAAAACAACTTGCCCCCCCCCCAGAATATGATATTCAGCATAAAATACCTGTTGTAAAGACAATAGATGAGTGTTATAAAAAAGATGATTACTGTGTTTTGAATTTAGGCGGCTATTATGAAGGTCTTTTAAGCATTGAACAACTTGTGACTATAGTAAAGTCAATTAATAAATATTTTAATATTAAAATTATAATTAACGGGACTGACAAACAAAAGTATTTAAGTGACGGGGTAATAAATAGTTTCCCCGATAGCGATAATATTATCTCTTTGTGCGGTGAATTGTGTACTTCTCAATTACCTGATTTAATCAAAAATGCAAAATTTATTATAACTACAAATACCAGTATTTGGCATTTTTCAATACAATTAAACAAGCCTCATATAGTAATGTTTAAGGATAGTCCTTGGGTGTATGATTCAATGAGTTATCCGTACGTTGATAAAGAAAATATTAACTTTATTCCGGTAAAAGAGTGTTATGAAAATCTTGAATTGCCTGAATTAGAAAGTAAAATGAATTTATATTTGAAAAAATTCAAACAACGTAATTTATGATATAATCATGACTATGAGATACAAAAAATATTATAAATTTATAAAAAATAATCAAGCGTTTTTTGAAAATGCACTTAGACAATTAAATGTCATTGATAATATTGAGGACAAATTAAATTTGTGCATTTATATTGCCAAATTTGCGACCTTGTGTAATACCGGTTACTTCACGTCTTCTACATTAGAAAGCTTTTTGACAGATATGGCGAAGCAAATTAATGTTAATTGTGATGATATAACTTATAAACCTAAGAGTTTCCTGCATGTTATGACCGAAGGATATAATTTTGGCGGTCATACAAGAGTTGTAGAGCGATGGATTAAAAATGCTTCGCAAACACAACTACACAGTGTTATTTTTACGGGGGATCAAAAATATAATCTCCCTGTTTTGGAAAAAAATGTTTACGATAAAAACGGAAGCATTTCTTATCTTGACAGTTCTTTATCAATTTTTGAAAAAGCTGCCGAATTAAGAAAAATAGCTATGAACTATGAGTATGTAATTTTACATGTTCACATGTACGATATAATACCATTACTTGCATTCGGGGTTGAAGAATTTAAACGCCCTGTTTTGTTATATAATCATGCAAGCCATATGTTTTGGATAGGTAAAAGTATTGCGGATGTTGTTTTGGATATTGTAAATAATGATGATATTACCAAAATAAGAAGAAATATAAATGATACTTTTTTCCTCGGTGTACCATCTGAAGAAATAAAGTTGGAACAGGCTGAAAAACTTAATATACGTGAAAAATTGAAACTGCCAAAAGGCAAAAAGATAATAATAAGTACCGGAAGTCATTATAAATATTATCCTGTATGCGATGATAATTTTATAAATTTGATAGAGGAATTAGTTAATAAAGACACATACTGTTATGTTATAGGAATAGACAGTAAAGATAAAGTATGGAAAAGGGCATGTAAGCGTTCCAAGGGACATATAATAACTTTAGAGTTTATTGACCATGATGCGGGATTTATGGATTATTTAAAAGCAGCAGATTTATGCCTGGATTCATATCCGCTTGGAGGCGGCACCGCTTTGATTGATGCAATTTCTGCAGGTACTCCTGTTTTATCACTTCGTTCGGCAATTCATCAGTTTGACTATTTGACTTGTACCGAGGCTTATTGCACAACAAAAGAGGAGTTTTTTGTCAAAGCAAGAAAAATATTGCAAGATAAAGAATATTCAAATTATATTCTTTCCATTTTGCAAAAATCGTTAATTAAATATCAATCATCAGAAGCTTGGAATGATAAGATTGAACATTTACTTGAAAGTGTTCCAAAGCAACATTCGATAAAAAACCTTAAAAACGAAAATGATTACAAAGAAATAGATGATTTATGCGTTTTATCTGATTTGAAAAACATTATTGAACGGGCACAATATAGACCTAAAAATCCTACTTTTTTTGCCAAAAGTTTATGCTTTTTTGCAAAGAGTCAAGGTATTCCAAATATCTTGCAGGTAATTACTTATAAAAGCAATTTTGATAAAGTGAAAATAGTTAAACTTTTTAATATTACTATTCTAAAAATTATGACTTCTTTGCAATAATTCTTTTAAATATTCCTCCTCAATAATAATATATGTGTGCCAAGTTGAAGTGAACTATTTAGATACATCTTTGCTTTTGTATTTGACCGAAATTTAATATGTTAAATGCTCCGTAGGCAATTACTTTTCTTTTAACTCCATTGCATTCTGAATTTTTTTGATAAATTGGTATTCTTGTATAACTTTTTGTAAGAATTTTCTCTCGTTCGGGGGGGGGGCAATGCGTCTGAGTATTTTCAATAATGGAAATATTTTGTCTATAAATAATATAATATTGTTTGAAAAAGAATAATTGGTTTCAGTTGGAACAAAGGAATCATTAATTATTTGTGCTTCATTTTCTTGTACAATAAAATTTGAACTATAGTCATAGCTGTATAAAGAACAGTGTTGACCTGATATCCCGAGATGTTGTATCAGACTGTTTTTTACACAGAAAATTTTAATATCATGTTTTTCCAAAAATTCCGATAAACCCCAATCGGTTAAGGGACCAAAATTGAATTTCATTTTTTTATTTTCTGCATAGTACAAGAATTTTTGTAAAATATCTTTTCTTATAACTAAACCTGCGAAGCCTGCATCTTTTTTTATACATAATTCATCGTTGTATTCTTCCGTTAAATGAAAAAAAGAATTATACAATGTTATTACTCCTTGTGTTTTATCAATTAATGTTGATAAAACATCAAAGAAATTCTTATGGATAATTAAATCACTATCAAAAATCAAAATATATTTGCACGAAGAATTTATAAAATCCTTAAAAATATTAATAGTGTTCATGTCTGCTTTTATATTCTGTGAATTTCTTTTTATAATTTTATCGGAATTAGTTTTAAAAAAATCATTATTTGTAGATTCATATATCAAATCTATTAATTCTTCTTTAGTGAATTCATTTGAATTATCATCAAAAATATTAAAATTATATTCACCGCTAAAAAATCCCGCATCTTCCCAATTTTTTGATAAGAGTTTTATCAAATGTTTTCTATTGTATACAGGCATGCCGATGTATAAATCTTGCTTTTTCATACCAAGAATTATAACATAAAATCTTGTTAAACTGATTATGAATAAATGTTATTAAGTTGTAGTTCGAAGTTACTCACTTTGAAAATTTGAAATTCTATAGTTATTTTTTTAAATCAGAACAAATTAATTGTATATAGTTCCGAAAATTTTCCCTCAAAAAGCTGTAAAATCACGTCTTGACTTTTTTTGATGTACAAGTAGTTTGCTTATTTTGAGCGGGGAGTTGATATTCAAGAAAAAATTTTTATTTTTTTGCTCAATATATCAAATTTTATATCGCCTGAAAATTTAACTTTTTCTCCGTCTATATGTCCGAGTGTAATATTATTTTTTATTGTCAGGGAAGATGTTTGTACGTATTGAGCTACTTTTGAATTTTGTTTTATACCTAAAAATAATTTTACTATTTCGAGAAAAAATGAAATAGGATTTGTTGTTTTTAGTATAAAAACATCAAATAAACCGTCATCAAGTTTGGAATTTTTTGCCACGGAAAACATGTTTTTATACATATTAGGGGAGTTGGCAGCTATTAAGCAGGAAGCATTTATATCAATTTCATCGTCATTTATTATAAGACCGTAGTTTTTATTCTTAAGTCTTAATGCAAAGATTATACCCGCAATGAAGTATGAAAAATATCCGAATTTGTTTTTCCAAAACTGCATGGTTTTACAGATTACATCCGCATCGTATCCAAATCCGCAACGCAAAGCCGATAATTTGCCGTTAACCGTTATTAAATCTATTTGTTTAATATTCTGAGCATCAATTACTTTAAGAGCCTTGGAAATACTGTTTATCCCCAGATTTGAAGCTAATAAATTAGCCGTTCCCGAAGGAATTATTCCTAAAATTTTATCCGTATTAATAAGATACGGCAGAACTTTGTTTATTGTTCCGTCCCCTCCGACAACAAAAATTGTATCAAACTTTTCCGTTTCGATTTCATTTAATTTTTCAATGCTTACAAATTGAAAATGAAGATTTCTTTTGAAAAGAAATTTATGGATGCTTTTTTTATATTTTATTGCTTGTTTTCTTCCCGCACTAAAATTCTCAATAACAAGAACATTATTCATCATCAGCTCCTTTATTGATTATTTTAATATATAAATATAAAAGAATTGCACCTGATAAATATGCACCCAAAACATCCGAAGGATAATGCACAGCAAGGTAAATTCTTGATAATCCGACAAATATTATCCATAAAATTGCCGCAACTGTTCCTGAATATTTCAGAACTTTATTTTTGCAGTATTTATTCAAAAAATAGATTACCGCTCCCCATAAACAAAAAGTTACAAGGCTGTGGCTTGACACGTAACTGAAACTTTCGGGATGAATTGAAAACTGTAATTCATAAGGTGGTCTTGCTCTGTGTATAAGAGGTTTTATAATACAGTTTAATAAAAATGCCGCAAGAGGAACGGAAAATAAGAACAATATATTTGAATACATTTTCCTTTTTAAAAAATATAAACCGCCTAAAACCAACGGTATAATAATCATGACCGAGTATAATTTGCAGTCGGGAAGTTCAAAAATCCAAAGCGGCAACTTGCCAAAAATGGCTTGCATAAGTGTTATAAATTCTTTGTCCCACATATTCAATGTGGGACAAAATTTTACTAATATCGTAAATAATATAAAAACAATTATGCAAAATATAAATTTTTTCATGTATTTATTTTCCGCAAGTTGCACAATTACCGCTGCATTGGTGCTGCGGTTTTTCTGTTGAACAGAAATTATCTCTGTCAACATAGTATTCGCCTACAAGAGGGAATATAGTCATCCAAAGGTTGTTTTTCCAGTCATCATCTAAAATATCTTTAACATCAGAAGAATATTTATCAATTTTGGCTTTGATTTTAGGATTAGTTAAGTAATCAGCCGCTTTTTCATGTGTTTCATAAGGTTTAAATTCTTCATAATATTTTCTCAGCATTTCGGGACGGTCAACTATCATACAAGGTCTGAGCATATTACCGTCTTCATAGGGAATACCGTCACGAATAGCCTTCATAAACGGAGCTGCCAAGGCTTCCGTTAATGTGCAATTATTTACATTGTGTGTTGCCAAATGGACAAAAGTGCATGGTTCAACATCACCTTTGGGGTTAACGTGAATATATTGTCTGCCGCCTGCAATACATCCCATCATTTCAGGGCCGTCACCCCAGAAATCAACCGTCATCATCGGAAGTGTGTTTCTCGCGTTATAAACGGCTTTTAAGATTTTTTGTCTTTGCTTTGCATCGGGTACTAAATCAACATCAGGGTTTTCACCAATCGGAACATAATGGAAAAACCAGCTCCACAAGCACCCTTTGTCCGATAACATTTTCATATATTCATCGGATGTAACTTCGTCGCAGTTTTCTTTTGTAACGGTTATTGAGCTTCCAAAGAATATGCCTGCTTTTTTGAGCATATCCATTTTCTGCATAACCATATCAAAACAGCCTTCACCTCTTACTTTGTCGGTATTTTCCTTCATTCCGCCCAAAGAAAACATAGGCTGAACATTACCCAATTTTTTGAGTTTTTCAACTGTTTTTTCGGTAATAAGTGAACCGTTTGTAAATGTTATGAATGTACAGTCGTTAAATTCTTCGGCAAGCTCTAAAAATTCTTTTCTGCAAAAAGGTTCTCCGCCTACAATCGGGAATATGTGAATGCCCATTATATCGCGAGCTTCCGTAAAAATTTCTCTCCATTTTTCTTTTGTTAAATCTTCTCTAACATCGTATTCGTGTGCCCAGCATCCTTTGCAGTGGAAGTTGCAATTTTTTGTAATACTTGCAAGCAAAACGGTAGGAGGGAAAAACCCGTTCTTTTGGTTAAATTGGGAGCGTTTCCTTAAGTTATCGCCGTAATATCCGTTTACAAAGAAATTTTTAATCCATTTATTTCTGCAATTCGGGTCTAATTCTGTTAAAATCTTTTTCCACCAGAGAAGATGCGGATGTTCCGATTCAAAAAGCCATTGCATTCTTTTAGCATGATTAATTCCGCCTTTTGAGCCTGATATTTTTTCAAATATTTTAGCTAAATTAATTAATTTTTCTTTGGAAAAGTTTTTTCCGAGATAATTAATTGTACTATCAATAATAAAATCATTAAATTTCAGCTTTAGTCCATCAAAACAGCCCATTGTATTTGACTGCCATACTGTTGATTGTTTTTCAACTTTCATCTTTTTCTCCTTTATACTAAAACTTCGGCTATAACTTTTTTGTTCATCCTTTCAAACAATTGTTTTACTTTTTTAAATAGTCTTGAATCAGTTTTAGCAATTTGTGCAATGATAATTACTTTGTCAGAGTTTTCAATTCCCTTCTCAAATTCATCGGAAATATCTGCTTTAACAATGTTTATATTTTTATACTTCTGTAACTCGTCTGTAATGTGATTATTTATATTTTCAAATAAAATAACAGATATTGCTTCTTTTTTTTCTGCTAAAAGTATAGATTTCAAATCAATGAAATCCTTTTCAATATTGTATATTATTTCATCACCTAACATTGAATAAGATAGTTTTTTATCAGTATTTTCTTTAAAAATAACCATACCGAGTGCTGCTAAAATACCGAATACTATACCGAGTATAATATTTATAAACAATTTCGGTGAAGATTGCTCATAATCCTGCAAGAGTCTGGGTTCTTTCAGTATAAGAACCTTTGAAGTATCGGACATGCTGTCAACTAATTTCGCCCATTCAAGTTTTTTTGCCAATTCCGTTACTTTTTCAGATTCTTCCCTCAAAGCTATTTCTGATTTAATGCCTTGTGCATATTGACCCTGTATGCTTGATAAAGCTTTTCTTGCAGAGTTGGAAAAAGCACTGAAAGCGGATATCCCGCCCGAACCACCTATTGATGCTGCCGGTATACCGCTAATTGAATTCATTTTTTTGTTTAATTCGGCTTTGGCATTGTTGTATTCCGTTTCTAAAACAACAATATCAGATCTGGATTTTTCGGTATTTAATTCTTTATGTAATTGAATATAATTGTTTATAACGGAATTTACTATGTTATAAGCAAGCTTAGAGTTTTTGGACTTATATTCAATTGTTATGACATTTGTTCCTTTTTTGTTTTCAAAAGTGATACCGCTTTTTAAAAAGTCGTCTGTAGTCAGGTATTTACCGGTTTTACGTGTAGGTATAATACCATAAAGTTTTTTAAAACGGAGATTATTTTCTTTAATAACCTTTTCTATAACAAGCGGGGACTGAATAAGTTCTAATTCATTAGAGAGTCCTCCTCCGCTTGTCATTAAAGCCGCCATGCCGCCTCCGCCGGTCCCGAGTTCGGATATAACATAAGGATTAATTTCCATCATGTTTGAATTATTAGATTTGTTTACATATAAATCGGAATTCACCACGTATTTTCTAGGCAGAATAAACGTAAGCACAATGAAGAATACAAGAACAGATAAAAATGTCTTAACAATCAACTCTTTTCTGCTCCATAATGCAAAGAATATCTTCTTCAAATCAATACTCAATTCTTCATCCAATTCATTAGTATAATTATCCATTATATTCTCCTTGTGTTGCATTTTTATACTAACACAAAATATTAAAATATGAAAAAATCATATTAGTCTGTAATTTCACCTAAATTTTTATAAACGAATTTGCAGCTGTTATTTTTAGCGACATCAAATCTTGAAGTTTCTCCGCTTAATACGGTTATAAAATCAATGTTTGAATTAATTGCCAGCTGCATATCGGTGTAAAGTCTGTCACCTGCAATTGCAAGATTTTTTTCTCCGTATTTTTCTATGATATGTTTAATTAAATTAATAGAGGGTTTGCCAAACGTAGTGTCAGGGGTTTCAGATGTTGTCAATTTTATTAATTCTATAAAACTTCCAATATCAGGTATATTGCCTTTTTCCGTCGGGCAAAATGTGTCTGCGTGTGTTGCAATATATTCTATATTTTTTTTGTTATTTAAAAGTACGGATATATTTTTCATTTTACTATAATCGATTTCTGTATCATAGGTTAATACAATAGCTTCATTTGTATTATAGTCATATTCTATGTTAATATCCGGTAAATTTTCTTTTATAAATGAAGTAATTTCTTTATTGGATACTAAATATATTGATTTATATTTTTTCAAGTATTCAATTAAAGGATATAACGGAGTTAAAATTTGTGATATTTTACATGGAATTCCGGCATTATTCAGTTTTTGAACATATTTATCCGGTGTTTTTGAAGTATTATTAGTTAAAAAATAAAAATCAAAAATATTACTGTTGTTTTTGACAAAGTTTATTGCGGGTGTAATCGGTTCATTCCCCATAAACAATGTTCCGTCTAAGTCACAGATATAAGCTTTTTTTGATTTATAATCAAAAGTGGAAAATTTTTTATCTGCCGTTAAAAGATCTTCCATATTATCTACTTCAACCCATTTCTTATGTTTTATATCAAATGGAAAAACGTCAACTTTTTTAAACAAAAAAGGAAATGCAATTTCACTCCATTGTTTTAAATCCTTTTTTATTTCTATAAAATCACAAACAATTTTATATAATTCATCAGTGGCATTTTTTGAATATTTGTATAAATCAATAGAAACGGCATACGCTTTTTCTTTAGTTATTGTTTTTGCTATATCAATTATTCTTTTATTTTTATCAACAACAATTTTCATGGATTCGTCAATAAATGTACCTGCTTCAGAAGCAATTGCCGATTCGTACTCGCAATTAACAAATTCAAACATCATATTTTCATCATATAAACAATCTGCGTTATTTATGAACAAATTGTCAAAGTCAGGCTTATTATCATGAATGTATTTTAAAGCCATATACAGTGAATACATGTTATTAGTTGAAAGATAATCTTTATTTTCGATTATATTAACTTTGGGATAATTCTTCAATAAAAATTCTCTAAATTGCGGTGTTCTGTACCCTGTAACTATTGAAATATCTTCCTCTTTAATTCCTGCTTTAATATATCCTTGAATTTGATAATCTACAATTTCTCTTCCGTTAACCTTAACCAATGACTTTGGCATAATTTCCGTAATTGGATATAATCTGCTTCCAATGCCTGCGGCAAGTATTACTGCATATTTTTTCATATATTATCTCCTTTATTTTGCACAAAAAAATAGGATACAACTTTTTACGCAACATCTAAAAGTTGTATCCTATTTTTTTGATACAAATCTGAAATATTTTTTAAATGGCTATTTTTTGGAGTCCTCCCCCCCCCCCTCAATGATAAATGCAGTTTTGTTAATGAAGGCTTTGGTTTCGGTTGTGGAAACTCCGGGAGTTCTTTGCAAATAAACGACTTCACAGTAATCCTTTAAAAAGTCAAATTTGCCTTCCCAATCATTTCCCATAACAAAAATATCTATTTTATATTTTTTAATATCATTGATTTTTTGTTCCCAATTGCATTCGGGAATTACTAAATCTACATATCTTAAAGACTCTAAAATGGTTTTTCTTTGTTCATAGGTATAGTATGATTTTTTATTTTTTAATTTGTTAAATTCATCCGTAGATAATGCAACGACTAAATAATCACCCATTAATTTTGCTCGTTTTAACAAATTAATATGTCCCCAATGTAAAATATCAAATGTTCCGTATGTAATTACTCTTTTCATAAAATCTCCGTTTTAAATTTTTCCTTATTTTCTGCACATATTTTAAGATTTTATCCTTTTGACCTTAGAAGATTATATTTTTTCACGTATGTCATTCGAATTAAAAATACAATGAACTCGGTAACTAAAACCATTGTTGCAATAGTATAAATATTCATCTTCCCTGTTAAAAATAATACCACAAGACCTAAAACATGTACAACAGAACCTATAATTACACTGTTGTTCGCAATATTAGTATAGCCCATACCTCCTAAAAGGGGATAACCTACAAGAATTGACGGAACGACAAAGCTTGCCACTATACAAAAAATTCGGAGTACTTTATAAGCATTTGTCATTTCAACACCATAAAACAGTGCTATTATAGGTTTTGCAAAAACAAATATAATACTGCATGCAATAAAATTTATTAATACAGCTAATAAAAATATTTTTTTAAAAGTTTTAATATCCCTGTTTTTTGCGACATAAGGATATAATGCACCATTCAAGGGAATGGTAATTCCGTTTACTGCCTGATAGATTTTTTCGGCAGCTACATAATAGCCTACCATAATATTTGAGCCGATTAAACCTAAGCAAAAAGCATTTGTATTTGTGTAAGCGGACACCGATACCCGCGATAAAAAGAATTCAGTGGAGTATTTTAATTGTTTTTTTATGGAACTAAATTTTGGCATGTAAAATTTTGCACCAAGATTTTTCATCGCAAAGTACATGCCGATTAATCCGGAAACTATAAAACCCATTGAATTAAGTAATGGAACGATGATATAGTCACTTTCTGATTTAACAAAAACAAAAATCAAAATTAAAAATATAAGTTTGGATAAAATATTCAAAAACGTAATATATTTCATTCTTTCCATGCCTTGAAAAAACCAGACGGGATATATGGCATTACCCACAACCATTAAAAAAGAAAGATGAAATATCAGCCAATTTTGGTGCAATTTCGGAACAAATATAGTAAGTATGCATAATAATAAATAACTTATCAGAAGGAAAAATATTTTTAATACGGTAACTGCACTAAAAATATTAGACAAGTTTTTTTTGTTATGCCTGTTTACGGCAATTTCGCGTGTCGCTGAAAGTGCGAAGCCGTAATCCGTAAACATGGCAAAATACTGCATGAAAGCAAACGCAAAAAATACCAGCCCGAATTTTTCAACCCCCAAAATTCTTGATAAATACGGCAGATTAATAAGAGGGATTACGTAACTGATAATTTGTAATGCTCCCAGCGATAAAAAATTTTCTAATAAGTTTTTCTTCTCTATTTGCATGATATTTCAGATTAAACTAGTTTAGTGTCGTAATCCATTCTACCACACGCTCACAATTTTTACCATCCTGATATGAAAAATATTTTATTTTTTATCGGGAAAAAGATATTTTATAAATTTTTTATATAGTTTGTCAGTCTTTCGCAGTTTTTGCCGTCTTGATATTTATTAAATTTATCGTGAATTTCTTTTCTTTTATTTATATAATCATCTTTACCATGAAATATGGTTTCTATAACAGAATACATTTCTTTCCAGTTTAAAACTTGAGGACCGGGAATGATATTGTCATATTCAAAATAAAGTTCTCTATCCGTTGTTACATAGTCTTTTTTATCAAAAGGGAAAAATAATATAGGTTTTTGTGTAAATAGATAATCAAAAAATATTGAAGAATAATCTGTAATAAGTAAGTCTGTAAATGCTAAAACAGAATAAATATCCTGTTGTATATCATAATCTTTTATAAATATAATATTTGAGAATTGTTGTTGTTGATTATCTATATCTTTCTGGTGATAAAAATGTAATTTTATTAAAAATATTGCATTCATTTTTATCATATTGTTATTTATCGTTTGAAGTTCATTAATTAAGAATTTTGAAAAATTAACTTTCCCTTCTTTTCTGTGGGTGGGCATATATATAATAATTTTTTTATTTTGTTCTTTGAAATTCGCAATTTTTCTCTGTAGGGGGGGGGGCAATCGTTCGCATTATTTTCACTTATAAAATCACATCTGGGTTGACCTAAAATATCAAATCGTTCGGATAAATTACGAAAAGCTGATTTATATATATTATTAACTGTTTCTGATGTAGAAATTGTTGAATAATAATTATCTTTTAAGAAGGGAAAGATGAAATTTCTGATTTTAATATATAAGGACTTTTTCTTTGTAATTGAATTGATTTTATCATCTTCCATTATTTTTTTTAATGGAATTCCATGCCATAAATTAATCACTTTAGCATTTCCACTTGCCAAAAAATTTACGTCATTAAAACATGTTGAAATAAAATAATATTTTGCAATTAAAGAATACCAGTAGCCTAAAAAACTATAGGACATACAAACTTTCAAATTCTTTGATTTTACTAAATTATAAACCTCTTTGTTTGTAGTTAACCATACAGCAGTTATTTCAGGACAATTTTTTGAAACATATTCAAATAAATATTTTGAATTATCGGCATATTTTTTACCAAACCAAGCACCAAAAATATATGTGTTTTTATCTCTAACAATGAATAAAGATAAAATATAAATCGGCAAATTAATTAAATATTTGAAAAAATTAATAATTTTCATAGATTAATTCTACAAACTTTTAATCCATTTTGCAATACGTTCACAATTTTTCCCGTCTTGATAAGTAAAAGTCATATCTCTTAATATTTTTCTTTGTTCTTTAAAGTTATCAATTCCGTTTATTGTTTTTGTCATCGCATTGATAAGTTCATCTTCGTTTTTAGCTGTTTCGCCCGCAGCATATTCTTTAAAAGGCATATAAAAAGTATGACATTTTTCCTGATATTTCTCTAAATCAGGCACATAATATATAATGGGTCTATCTAATAATAAATAATCAAAAGAAGCTGATGAGTAGTCTGTTATAAGTATATCAGCGTATTTTAAAACCGTATTGATATCTGTATTTGCTTCTAATTTGTGAATAAATTCATTGTTTAAATTAAAATTGTTCACATCAACAGGGTGCAATTTTATTATTAGAACAGCATTATTTTCGTTTAGTACATCTTTTAATTTTTCTGAATTTATATAATTCATAACATTTTCTTTAGTATCTCTGTATGTTGGGATATATAATAATATTTTTTTGCCGGATTTTTTTATTTCTGAAATTTTATGAATTTCATCTTCTATAAATATATCTATATCTTTGATATCGTCATTAAACAGAATATCGGTTCTTGGAGCTCCGAGTTTTACAACTTTTTCGTCGGACAGCCAGAAGGCATGTTTTAAAATATTTGTATCGTATTTGCCGTTAGATATCATATAATCACTATTGATGAATAAATTTTTATATATTTTCTTTTTTGTTTCCGATAATTCGGAATAGTTTCTGTTGGCTAAGTCAAACCCTATTGTCTTTAAAGGAATTCCATGCCAGCAATTTATTAATATAGCACCATAAGACAAAAATCTTGAAATCTCGGTTTTAAATGTGTCTACGTTTAATATATAGTATTTTGCTTTTAAACAATAATATAGCCCTTTAAGAGAATATTTATAAAATGCGATATAACCTTTATCGTTTAAAGTTTTTACAATTTTTTTATCTGTGCTAATCCACACAGGCTTAATATTATATTCAGGATGCTGGCTCAGATATAAATATAAAAATTTAGTATTATGAGTAAAAGAGTTTTTATTTTTAATTGTTACCACACAATTTAAAGCAGCAATTTGTTTATCTCTCGGAAATATTAACAGTAAAATTTTACCTATAATAATTCTGAGAGAATAATATAAAAAAAATCTTGTTTGTTTAAAGCATTCTATCATTTTATTTCCTCTTTTAATTTAGTATTACTAATCACCAATAATTTTATACAATTGAGATTTGATAATTTCTATATCAAATCTTTTAATGTTTTCTTTACCCAGTTTTTTTAATTCAGACAATCTGTCAGGATTTTCTATTAAATAATCTATTTTTTCTGCAATTGAATTTGAATCAGTTTGGCAAAATTCAGCACTATTTCCTGCAATTTCTTTAAATATGGGGATATCGGAGCATAAAACAGGGCTATTAAAATACTGTGCTTCTATGATTGGAAGCCCAAAACCTTCTTCTAGAGAAGGCATAACAAAAAATTTTGCATTTTTATATAGGGCTACAACTTCTTCTGTTGTTAAATAGCCTGTGTATATTGTATTTTCATTGTTAAATCCACTATATCTAAGATTGCCTTTATAACCGGCAACAACAAGCTTAGTGCCACTTCCCTTTAACTTGTTCATTGCTTCAAATAATGATTTAGTATTTTTATGCATCCAGGAGCCGGCAAGTGAGAATATATAGCTGTTGGGTTTTAAGTTTAGTTTATTTAAAATATTTAAATCTTCTTTTGCGTTTTTAATAAGTTCATTTACACAAATATAAGTAACTGCCAGTTTTTCTTCTTTTATACCTAATTCTTCTATAAATTGGTTTTTAACGGTATTTGAAATAGTTATAATTTTTTTTGCATTTTTATTTGCTATTTTTAGTTGTCTTAAAAATGATTTTTGAGCACCCGGAAAAAATTTCGGTCTATATGGCATTAAATCAAGAAATACCGTGTAATAAGAAGTTTTTTTTCTTACAAGTGTGGGCATAAAATACGCAGGGAATATTATTATTTCAGGTTTCAAAATCACGGTTTTTATAAAAAAGTATGTATTAAGATATAGCCAGTAAAATTTATTCTGATGAGGAAAATTCATAAATGGATTGTGGAAACATCTTAAATTGTATTTATCTTTTAATATATCAAGATACATTTTGGCAAATATTCCCATACCACACATCTGGCTTCTTTTTAACATCGTTATATCAAGCCAGACGGTAGTTTTTTTATTTTTTTTAAATAAATTCATCAAATAAATTATCCGTTTTTAAATAATATTATTAAAATAACATAAAGTTTTTTATTAACAAAATTTATTTTTAATAAATTTTTTATAAAACATGTTAGCAAGCAATGGTCCTAATATTCCAATTATAAAGTACCCCCCCCCCCCATAACTGCTTTTTATAAAGATATGGAAAGGCTGCCAACATATAATTAGGCAGATTGTATACATGGACTTGAATTAACGTAATAAATTTAAAAAATATAAAATGCAGACACATTATTGATAAGGTATTTTGTCCTATGTAAGAAAATAATTGAGATAATCTGTTTTGTTTATTTATAATATAAGAGATGTAATATATCATAGTAGTCCCGCTCACGGCACATAATACAAACCAAACAGGATTTAAATATGTATTTGCCGAAACATTTACTTTAGCTCCTATTTTTAAAATATAGAAAACTATACATAAAGTTGAAATGATAAAGAAAGAAAGATTTATGTTGATTTTACTTTTAAATTTAGTAAATAATATACCAATTTCAAAAAATATAGCACAGGAAAACATTGTTCCTAAAAAATAAAAATTAAAATCTGCTTTATGAAATATAAAACCAACTATAAGGCATAAAATACATATTAAAATTCTGAATGTTTCAAAATATCTTTGAAGATTGAATTTATGCAAAATTTTATTTAAAATCCAACTTACTATAGCAAATGATATACTGATAAAAAATAAAGCCTTTAAAAACCAGCAGGCTCCGAATAATTGCTCTCCTCTAAAAAGTATTAAAGTTAATATCGTTTTGAAAAATATTTGTTTGGAGTCAAAATATTGGAAAATTTCGTTGTGCCCGCCCAAAATATTCATAATATCAGGATTGCTCGTTAAAATATTTATATCCATAAGGAAATTATGAAGGTACAGCAAAATCAAATTTAATATGATATATGGTAGTAAAAGAGCTTTGGATTTTCTTATTATATAATCTTTTATTTTTGAAATGTTTTCATAAGAACTTTCTTTAAAAAATACCCCCGCAGCTATAAAAAATAAAGGCATGTGAAATAATGATATAAATTTGACTCCGTAACTAATATGACCGAGAACCATTAACATAATACCAATAGCTTTTACTATATCAATGATTCTGTCTCTTTGTTTTACATCGTTTTTATTCATAAAAACAGATTATCATAAAAAAATATGCCTGTAGAGGTTTTTATGATAGTATTAAAAATATGGATGTATCAATAATATTAGTGAGTTATAATACCAAAGATTTAACAAGAAACTGTCTTAACTCTATCTTGGAAAAAACTCAGGAAGTCGACTTTGAGATATTTGTTGTTGATAATAATTCACAAGACGGTTCACCCGAAATGATTGAACAGGAATTTCCCGATGTTCATTTAATTAAGAATTCGGAAAATAAAGGATTTGGGGCAGCAAATAATATTGCCGTTAAGCAAAGCAAGGCAAAATACGTATATTTGTTGAATACGGATACAATACTTATCAACAACAGCGTTAAGGCATTTTTTGATTATATGGAAAAACCGGAAAATCAAATGGTTGGTGCGTGCGGGGGAATTATGTATGATAAAAATGGTAATAAAACATATATTGAGTTTAAATTCCCGCATATTTTTGATTCTTTGTTTGCAAATATGAAAAAAACGGAACAGGACTTATCAAAAGAAAAAGAAGTTGATTGGATGGGAGGTTCAAACCTTTTTTTAAGAAAAAGCTGTTTAGATAAAGTTGGACTCTTTGATGAAAAATTTTTTATGTATTTTGAAGAAACCGATTTATGTAAAAGAATTAAAGAAAACGGATTTAAAGTATTTTTTATACCTTATTCTTCCATAATTCATTTTGAAGGGTCATCTTTTGAAGCAAATAATACAATTAATTTCTCCAAAGCAAGAATATTTGCTCAAAGCAAGTGTTACTATTTCAAAAAACACCATGGACTTTTAAGCGTTTTTATAATAAAGTTTATAAATATAGTCATCCAATTATATAAATTTATAAAAAATAAAAATAGTGATGAACTAAAAGTATTAAAAATAAAATTAGAGGCTTAAAATGAAATTAGGGGTTGATATAACATGTTTTAAAGGTACAGGCGGCGGCATAATAAAAGGTATTCAGTATTTAATAAATGCTTGCAAAAAATATTACCCTGATTTAGAAGTCGTTTCTTTTTCCGGTCGCTTTGATTTAAGAAATGATTTTAATTTTTATAATAAAAAATATTTTTACATACCTATGCCGTTTAAATTGCATGAAAAATATTTAAAATCAAAATTGGCAGATTGTGATTTCTTACTATTCGGAAATAATGGTGAGCATGCAACAATGTTTTCTGAATTTTCAGAAAAAAATGTCTCAATTATCCATGATGTGCTTCCGCTTGAAATTCCTAATTATTTTAAGTCGGAAAATTTAAGACAGGCATATATAACCAAAATGCAGTCAATTATTGATATATCTAAAATAATCTATACGACATCGGAATATTCAAAGAAACAAATACTTGCAAATTTTGATTGTAAATCCCCGATTTATATTATTCCATGGGGAATTACCATTCCTGAAATTGACGGGAGTGAAAATGACTCCTCTATAAAAGAACCATATTTTATTTTTAATGGAGGTTATGACCGCAGAAAAGGGATGATTTCTCTATTAAAAGCCTTTTTATTAGCCCACAAAAAAGGAAATTTTAAATCAAAACTATTATTTACGGGCAGACCAAAATATTTTTCGGAAGAATTTGTCCAATTAGTTAAAGAAGCAAAAAAACAAAAGATTTTAATAGAATTGGGCTTTGTTGAAAACGTTAAACTTGCAAAATTGATTAAAAATGCAAGAGCACTTGTTTATCCGTCTAAGTATGAGGGATTTGGGCTTCCGCTTTTGGAAGGGATGATGCTTGATTGTCCCGTCATAGCAGCCCATGGTACATGTATTGATGAAATTACACAAGATGCTTGTCTTTACGCGGATTTAGATGATATATCTTCTTTTGCGGATATGCTTATTGATATGGAAAAAAATGAAACGCTTAGGAATGAGCTTGTAAAAAAAGGCAGAATAATTGTAAAAAAATACTCCTGGGAAAAAGCAAGCAATATTTTTATTGAAAATCTAAGATAATTTATTTTTGTTGTTTATCGGATAAAAAATAAGTCCCATCCCAAAGAAAAACCATATAAATAAGGTAAGATAATTTATATCATAAATAGATATAAATATATATGCCAAAGTCCCTTTTGATATACCGTCTAAAAATAAATAATAAATTCCCGTATAATAAAGTTTTAATTTTTTTTCCCATAAATAGTTTTTAATTAAAAAGTAATAAAATAAAACGAAACCTATAATGCCTGTATCTGAGAGTATATCAAAAAATAAAGAACCGTTTAATCCCATTTTTGACTCGCGTAAAATAAGAATATTGTTTAAGCGGCTATGAAATTCATAAGTTAATGGCATTGGATGATTTAATATTTGAGTTAACGTATAATATTTTGCATTGCCGAGTCCTACCCCTAAAATGCAATTGGCAAGAAAAACTTTGAAGGTATAATAATATGATAAAACTCTTGTTGCTAAGGACGGCTCTGCAAAAATAAATATTTCAAAATTTTTAAAAGTCTGTAATGCTACATATATTCGGTTTAAGTAGGTATCTGAGGTATTTATTTTAGATAAAAATAACATAATACAAGCACAAATCAATACAAAGGCAATGCTAAATTTAATGAAGTGCTTAATAATAAAAGCAATAATATTCTTTGCAAAATAAATTCCTGTAAGTAATAAACAAAATACCAGCCAAATAGGGCTTTTTGTTAATATTAAACAAACCCAAAATAAAGGAATAGCCAGTATTTTTGTTAGTTTATTTAAGTATTTATTATCAAAAATTTTATATTTTGACAAACAGCAGTTATATACTATAGGCAGATTTAAAAATATGAATGCACCAAAGTATCCCGGTTCTTCATAAAGACCTGATAATCGGGTTGCAGATAGTTCGTGGTCAATGCTTACTAAAAATCTTATATTAGTTAAAATCTTTAAAATAGAGTTTATGACATTTATATTTAAATTAACGGAGATATATTGTATTAATCCCGCAAAGCATGAAATTAAATATACACAAAACATAAATTTGATAAAAAGTTTTTTTGAAAGATATTTGGGAAAAATTATTGACGGTAAAAAATAAGAAAAAATAAAAGTTAATAATAAAAGGGTAATCATATAATATAAGTAATTTGAAAAGTTATATTTATTTAAAATTACAAGCAAAAATCCATCCGCCAAAAGCCATAAAATAAAATACCAAAAATATTTGGCAGGAGTTTTCTTTATTAATAAATTTATTCTCTTAAATAAATAATTCCTTTTAAAAATAAGCAATAACAAATAAAAGCCTATTGCACATATATAATATAAAAGAACAGGTCTATATAATGGTATTGCACATGCAGGCAATAACAGCAAAAATATTATAGGAATTAATATTAAATATTTTATTTTAATCATTTTTTGATTCTATTATATCAACAAATACCTTTTCCAGCATATTTGTATTTTCTATCCAAGAAAAATTGTTAATACAAAATTGTCTTGATATCGAAGAATATTTATCTCTCAATTCTTTATTTTCTAAAATAGAACAGACTTTGTCAGCGAAATCTTTACTATTATTTTCAATTAATAAAATATTTTTATCAAAAGTAATTCCTTCTGCACCAGAAGTTGTTGTGACGGTGGGAATGCTCATTGCCATTGTTTCAAGAATTTTGTTTTGTAAACCGCAGGCTATTCTCATTGGAGCAACAGCAATAGCTGCTGTTTTGGCATATTCTCTAACATCATCGACTTTGCCGGTTAAAGTAACGGATGAATCATTTGAAACCAAATCAACCAATTCTTTTTTAGGATATGCCCCTATAACTTTAAAAGTAGCGGAAGGAATTCTTTTCTTTATTAGCGGATAGATTGAATTTATGAAATATTTTACCGCATCATGGTTTCCGTCTGCTGACATCGTTCCTATGTAGATTATTTCATTGGGATTATATTCTTTAGTATCATTTTTAAAGTAATCGGTGTCCACTCCGTTAGGAATAACTATTGTTTTATCTTTGTTTGTTTCATCGGTAACAAAATTTCTATCTACATCAGATATATAGATGCATTTATCAAACATGTTTATGCAGTCTTTTTCTAAATTAAGCATAAAATCACGCTCTAATTTTATGAAAAATTTCTTTAATATATTTTTTTCTTGTTTTAACTGCCTGTCATATACAAGATATGCACAATCGCATAAATCAATTACAACATTTTGATTTTTATATTTTTTAAGATATGGAACCATCTTATAAAAATGAGAGTACAAAATATCATAATTTTGGGATTTCAATTCTTTTGCGATAGCCCTTTTCATTTTTAAAGTGTTTGAAAATTCCATTTTAAAGGGCTGTTTTGTAAAAAATGATTTTAATGTTCTTAGGTATCCGGCTGTTCTGTGGAGTTTTACGGTTATTATTTTATTATAATATTCGTTTTCAGGTTCTACTTTTTCAAGTTCTTTATCATCTTCATAAAAAGAAATCAGTGTAATATAGTGTCCTTTTTCTTTTAATATTTTCAAAAAAGGATAGAGCCTTCTTGTTAAGCCAGAATCTTCAGTTGTTAAAAGTTTTTTTGTTAATGCCAATATTTTCATTATATTTTGACCTTTCAAATTACTTTCAGATATTTAAAATATTCTTAAACTGAAATTTTATTTCATCCATAGCAAATCTGACAGAATTTTTTGACCCTTCCTCTATTAATTGCATTCTCAGGTTGGGGTTTTCTATTAAATCTTTAAGTCCTTTTGAAAAACATTCGGTGGTTAAGTCACATAATAGTGCACTATCTTGTGCTACTTCTCTGAATATCGGAATGTCGGAACAAATTACGGGAACTCCGAGCATTTGGGCATCAATTATTGGGATGCCAAACCCCTCATAAATTGACGGGAATGCAAATGCTAAAGCATTTTTGTATAATACGGCTAATTCTTCATCAGAAATATAGCCCGTAAAAAATATGTTATTATTTCGCCTATTTTCGTACTGTTTTAAATTATTATTATGATTTCCCACAAGGACAAGTTTGATATCAGGGTAATCACTGCTTATGTCATTAAACGTATTAATAAGAAAATCTATATTTTTATTTTTATTCATAGAGGAAACAGATATAAAGTATAATTTTTTACAATCTGATAAATTAAATTTTTTAAGTATTTCGTCTTCGTTTATATTCTTGGGAGTTTTTAAGCTAAAAGTATTGTAAACAACCTTAATTCTATCTTCTTTTAGATTATAAATTTCTAAAATTTCTTGTTTTACAGTTTCCGCATTTGTTAAAATAATATCGCATCTAGAGGTTATTAAAATATTTAAAAGTAAATTATTTATTTTCCCGGAGGAAGTTATTGCAGTCGGATATTTTTTAAATAATACATCATGAATAATTCCGACTTGTTTTATCTTTTTTAATTTAATAAGTGGTGGAAACGAAGTATATATTACAACAGTGTCTTTTTTTTGAAATAATAATTTAAAAAAGAAACAAGTATTAAGCCAAATTAAAAATATAACCCTTTTTAAAACTGCATTTTTGATTTTGCCAATAAAATCGTTTGAAATAATTTTATATTCATAACCCGAATTTTCTATTAGATTATTTAGCATTGCGGTATGTTTGCCAACCCCTGTTTTTATTTGTTTTGTGATAGTTTCTTCAAGTATTATTCTCATAATAAATAATCAGTCCTTGTTTTTAATATTTATAAAATGCCTTAATCCCTTGCTTTTATCCAAATTTAACACGAAATACAATATTATTCAATAAATAATAACTGATGGGTAAATTTTATTTCTAAGGGAAAAAATTTTTACGAAAAAAAGTCTTTCATTAAACTATTATACTTTTCTTTAATTGTGTTAATATTAAAAACTTCATTAACTCTTTTTTGGGCATTTTCTCCCAGAGTGAGTCTTAAATTATCATCTTTTAACAACTTATTAATTGCATTTTTAAGTTGTTCAGGGTTTTTAGGTTCAACCGTTAATCCCGTTTCTTTGTCTATGGAAACATAATTTACTCCCGTACCCAAGTTTGTATTAATAACGGGTTTTGAATGCTTCATTGCTTCTAATTGAACTATACCAAATGATTCTGATTTACGGATGGAAGGCAAAATAAATATATCAATATTGCTAAAAAGATAGTCTTTTTCTTTATTATTAATCACATTCCCTAATAACAAAATTTTATTTTGCAGTCCGTTATCATTAATATATTTTTTATAATTTTCAAATTCTTCACCATTACCTGCAATTAATAATACGGCATCGTCGATATACTTCATTATCTCAATAATAATAAAAAATCCTTTCCAGTTTACAAATCTTCCGACACAGAGTAATTTCTTTTTGCCGTTGGCAAATTTATTAATATCATAAGTATTAATCAATATATTTTTGTTTTCGTTATTTGCTGTGTTAACTCCATAAGGTATAACGATACATTTTTGTCTGTTTAGGGATAATATTTCATCGGATTCTATTATATTTGGAGAAAGTACATGGATTATATCGGCTTTTTTATAAAAATATTTATATAATCTTTCAAAAGGTTTCATATATTTGTCATAGCCTACAATTGCCCCATGGTATGTAATTATCATTTTTTTATATTTTAGTAAGCCTAAATGAAATAAAATAAACCAAATGACAACATTTTGAATAACAGGCATATGAAAATGAATAATATCTGTTTTTAAAAACATCATCTTAAAAAACAAACAAGGGGATATGGAATTTGCGGCAAAATTAAATAAATACCTGCACCTTATATACTTTACACCATTTTCAACCGACGATTTATCGGTATTGGAGCAGCAAATAACCTCTTTTTCAAATTCTTCATCACTAAGACATTCATTAATCTGGTTAATTACGGCTTCAATGCCCCCGATATGAGGATAGGCATAGCGGGCAATGTGGGTGATTTTAATTTTTTTCAATATCCAACTGTTCTCCTTAGTTTGTACAACAATTTGTTTAAAATGTTGCATGTATTAAACAGGTAAAAATGAGCACAATTAAACCAATCAGAGATTTT
>CANPZB010000019.1 GCA_947588755.1 Candidatus Gastranaerophilales bacterium
GGGTAATTTTTTAAAGCACTCTCATAAGTAAGCTGTGATATGCGTTTTTTAACTTTTCCGCCCGTTAATGCTGACCACCTTCCACAATTTTCACCCTTGCAAAGCTCTTTTATTCTGTCCTCTCTTGGCATGCCGGAAGTTTTTTCAAGGATTTCGCATATTTCAATTATGCTTTCTTCACCGTCGCCAATCATAAAAACATCTATAAATTCAGACAACGGAAGCGGATTATAAGCACAAGGTCCTCCTGCGATTATAATCGGGTCATTATCCGTTCTGTCGGTATTTTTATAGGGGACATCAGACATTTCAAGCATTTTCAGAACCGTAGGATAAGACATCTCGTACTGTAAAGAAAATGCTATCGCATCAAAATCTTTTAAAGCTTTTTTGCTTTCAAGTGCATAAAGCGGTTCGGGATTAAAATCTTTTTCAGGTGCGTAAACTCTGTCACACATATAATTTTTTTGCCTGTTAATCAGGTCATACAAAATCCTTACCCCCAGATTACTTATGCCGATTTCGTATTTGTCGGGGAATGCTATTGCAAATTTGACTTTTGCGGTATCAAAGTCTTTATTATACGAAAAAAGTTCTTCTCCCACGTACTGATAAGGTTTTGTACATTTTAACAAGGCTTCGTGGTAATTTCTGAAAAAGCAATCCATAAAATTTTTCCGTCCGTTAGGCTAAGTCTTCGGGAAAATACTTGTCAATTTCGACTATTGTACCGTCTAAAGTATTTTCTTCAAACGAGCGGATGAACTTGAATAAATCTTTATTCGGCACGTCATAGTTATAAAGAACGGTCTCATTTTTGTAATCTCTCATTACTCTCACGATGTAATGGCATTTCCCCGCGTATTTTTTCAAATGTTCGGGATTAAACTTGTTACCGTTCTGGTCTTTGTCAATACGAACATAACTGAAACCGGCATAAAATTTAATCTTTTCTTTGAATTTTGCCGGTAAACCTTTTTTACTGCCCGAAAATATATTTATTACTTTACGATTAATTTCATCGCTCATAAATATATTAAACTATATGTTAATACAAATTGTCCATTTGTTAAGAAAACTATAAATTATTTTTTATCGGGGTCATAGTTTTCGTATTCATTAATAAAATCAATTATTTCCAAAGCAAGCTGTTTTCTGATATCAACCGGAGCGTTACGGAGGTACTCCATTGCATGCGATACTTTTATATTTTTGTCGTACCATCTCCGCATAATGTAATCATACTGGTCATCCAATGACAGTTTTATATCAAATTCAATATCTTTAAGCTTGTTAATAATAAAATCCGCACAACGGGTACGAATATATTCTTCGGTTTTTTCAAGCTTATTGACTGCTCTGCTGACAGTCGGTTCAATATCATACCAACGCTTTTTCATAACAAAATAATTATACATTTTTTTTGCCTTGTGTCAATATAAATTTTTATATCAATTTGTAGAGATAGGATTAATGATATATAATAAGATTATGAAAAAGATTTTTTCATTAACAATTTTGTTTTGCTGGATGTTCAATATTTTTCCCGCTTATGGAGAAGTAATTCATGGTCATGCCGAAAAAAATGATACATATCAGGAACAGATGCAAAAGGAACTGTTTACGGGAGAAATTGAGGAACTTGAGAAAAAAGACGTTATTACAATGACGGTATCGCAAGTTCTGGACTCAACAATAAACATTGAGGGTGATGAATTTTTTGCCGAAGTAACTTCCGAAGTATACGGCAACAAAGGAGTAATAATTCCTAAAGGAACCATAGCACACGGTAAAATAACTCAAACTTCAGACCCCAAAAGACTCGGGCGTTCAGGCTGGCTTGAACTTGATTTTGACTATTTAATAACACCCGACGGCAGAGAAATCCCTATTGAAGGGAAAATGTCCACAAAACTTCATCCGATAGCGGAAACAGGCAAAATAGTTGCACAGGATTTGGGCTACACTGTTGCAGGCGGGGCTGTCGGCGGATTTTTAGCGTTGAATTGGCTTGGCTTGGAAGCTGCTATATTATCACAAGGATATACCGTAGCGGGCGGAGCGGCAGTAGGCGGTGCAATTGGACTCGGTGCCGCACTTATAAGAAAAGGACATGATGTTTTGATAGCTCCGGGAGATGAAATAAGAGTAAAAATAAATACTTCAATTCCGCTTCCCGTGTACAAAGACACTGCTCTTATGCAGCATGAATTATTTTATCCCGGACTTGATATTAATATAAGCGATATTAAGCATGAAAAAGACCCTTTCGGCGAAATTAACACTCTGACTTTAACAATTTTGATTTCAAACCTTTCCGATAAAAGCCTTTCCGGTTTGGATATGGCGTTAGTTAATGATTACAATGCGATTTTCAGACCGTCTGTTTTCGGCGACACCAAGATAATGTTTAAGCAAATTAATCCGGGTGACCGTGTAGCAGGACAGATTTCGTTTTCGGTTGATAACATAAACAGAAAATTCTGGCTTACTTTCTTTGACAAAAGAAACGGAAAACCTTTATGCAAAATTTCACTCGACAATGCTTACCGCAAAGTGTCCGATAAAACCAAAAGAAAAAATGAAAAACTTAAAAAGAAAAAAACTGATTTTAAAAAGGAAACGGACTTATTTGACATAGAGTAATTGTAAAGATTAATGAAAAATACTTGTTTTAAAATATTTAAGTGTTACAGTCTTAGCAGAAGGTAAATTTTAAGAAAGCTGAGGATATTATGCGATTAGGTGAACTGGAAATCGATATTTTAAATTCATTCTGGAAATTAAGTGACTCAATGGGAGATACCGATATATCAATCCAAGATGTTGTTGATGATTTAAAAGCTAATGGTATTGACAGAGCATACACAACGATAAAAACTATTATGGACAGACTTGCCTCTAAAAAAAGTATTCTTGTAAGGTACAAATCAGGCAAAAGATATTACTATAAAGCAGTAATGAGCAAAAAAGAAATTTCGCTCAATGTAATTGACAAGATTGTAAAACAGTATTTTAACGGCAGTTATAGTGAACTGGTAAAATTCATTGAAACTGAATGTGTCAGTTTGACCATATAATTAATTATGTCCGAATATGCAAACAAAAATAACAGAATTAAGGTAGGAGAACTAATACGGAAAGTTCTTACGGATAGTATGTCTACAAGAGAGGCTTTGCTGAATTTTCCGAAAGACACCTCTGATGAAAGTCTGACTGCTGCATGGCATGCTCTTGTTCATTATGAAGCAGATGAAGATTTAAGACTCCGTGACGAATTGTATAAGGAAGAACAAAACGATTATCTGGAATTTATTTCCGATACCCTTGCCAAGGGGCAGGACTTGCCCGATAATATAATAAATAATTATAAAAAGTATTATAAATCGGCCGTAATTCCGCATGAAAAAAATACACACGGTTTTTTAAAAGGATTTATGAAATTTTTGAATATAAAGGAGTAAAAAAAAAATGAAAAAACTTTTAACTTTATTCGCATTGCTAACTTTGGCACTTAATTTTACACCGGTTAGGGCATCTTCTCTGGATGTTCTGCCCGTAATGAGTTCAATATCCGTGTCGGAAAACAGAGTTTGGGTTGGAACATTTCAACTTGTATGGAATGATTTATCCGACAATTTGGTTAAAGGTGCCGTTAAATTCTACGGGAAAACGCCCGCAAATGTTAAACTGCTTAACAAAAAATCATTTAATGCAGATATGATTTCGGAGAATTCATATTACAAAACATTCGGTACCGTTTCACCCGAACTTAAAAATACTATTGAACAGGCAATAAAAGAAAAGTTTAATGAAACAAGCAGTATTCTGAATTCATTTGATTGGACTACCGCTGATAACAAGTATCTTTTTTATGCCATGCTGAAAAAGAATTTCAAATTTACCAAAGCATTTGACAAACTGAACCCTGAGCCTTTCGGGAAAAATTTCAACAAAAAAACGGCATATTTCGGTATAACCAAAAAGAGTTCAAAAGAGTTGGACAGCTGTGTAAATGTCCTTTTCTATAATTCGCCTTCCGATTTTGCGGTATCACTTCCGACCGAAGAAGATGATATTGTTTATTTATACAGAACATCGGATAACAAAACTTTTGATAAATTATATTCGGATATGAATTTAAAAAGCAAAAAATACGACGGTTCGACGGAATTTCTAAAAGACGATGAGTTAAAAGTTCCTGATATTGATTTGAATGTAATCAAATCCTTTGATGAATTAACCGATAAAAGAATAAAACGTACCTCAATAACCATAGATAAAGCATTGGAAACCATTGAGTTTAAAATGAATAACGAAGGCGTAGAATTAAAATCGGAAGCAGCACTGGCAGCATTTACATCAATGCCGCTTCCGTATCCCGTAGCCCGCCCGAGATATTTTTATTTTAATGATACGTTTGTAATTTTCTTGCAGGAAAAAGGTAAAGCCTTGCCGTATTTCGCATTGAGAGTGAATGACATTGATGCCGTAAACAATGCAAAATAATTTTATAATTATACGGCTGATAATGTAAATTTTTATTAATAAATTAGCAAAAAAACTGCTTTATGATTTTTCAGGTTAAAGTACAAGAAAAGGAGAAAAAATGACAGTTAAAATCAGACCTAAAGTTGTAAAAACTTTTTACAGCAATGCTCAAGAAGCAGCATACAAATTGGTAAGAAATGATAAAAATACACTGACACTTTATAAAAATATCAGTGATACAAAAGGAATTGATAATTTTGTAAGTATAGCCAAAAAAGAAACTTCAAATGCGTATGGTTATATAGAAAAGACTCATTATAATCCACAAGACGGAAGTGAAATTGCAAATTACAAATTCAGTACATCGCGTGTGATAAATCCCGAATTTAATATATCAGATAAATCAATAGATGCTAATATGCATTTAAAAAAAGATTTGCATAGTGACAATTTTTTCCTGAATGATGAATTATACATTGATAAAACTTCAATTAAAATTAAAGATGCAATAAGCCTGTCACCCATGGGAAAACGAATTTTAAAATTATATCTTAATGCATTAAAAAATACTTCCAAAGAAGTAGTAGAACGCAATAAAAATGTGTAATACAATATACAAATACAATTCAAAAGACTTAAGTTTTAAGGCAATAAAAGGTATAAAATATACGGGATTATACCGCCAATATCCTGAGTTTGCGGATGATTTGATAAAGACTTTCAAATCAAATAAGATTATTGCTGATTTTTACACAAAAAACGATGTCAGAATTACTCTTGATGCCGAATTTAAAAACGGATTATATGCCGTTGAAAATTCTCTTAGCGTGGTTTATAAAAGTATTCATGAGAAAAAAACATTAAAGAAGTTTCTTGAAAATATTTTTAACGGTCAGCCGCGTTATCAATTTAGTATAAAAAATACTTGCGACAGTGAAGCAGATAATATAAAAAGTATTAAGAAATGCACACAAATATTGAAAGATAAAATTGAACAGGCAAAAGACTTAACAGGACTGTGTTTACCTTAGTTTATAAAAACCGCTTAAAAATTTTTATTGTATAATTTGCTTATGGCAAAAGTAAAATCAAAATGGATATGTCAGCAATGCGGATATGAATCTGCAGGGTATTTGGGGAAATGCCCCGAATGCTCGGCATGGGGAAGCTTTACGGAGGAAGTGCAGTATAATACAAAACCAATTCAAACTTCTGCCGTAAATGAATTTATTAATACCGAAAAACCTCTGCTTCTTAAAGACATAAAATTTGATGAAGAAATAAGAGTAAGCACCAATATTCCCGAATTTGACAGAATACTCGGCGGAGGTTTTGTACAGGGTTCACTCGTTTTAATAGCCGGTGACCCCGGTATAGGAAAATCTACAATCCTTTTACAGACCTGCGGTGAATTGTGCAAAAAAAATAAAAAAGTATTATATGTTTCGGCGGAAGAAAGTGCAAATCAAATAAAACTCAGAGCCGAAAGACTTAACATAAAAGCCGACACACTGTATATTTATCCGCAGACATTGGCGGAAAATATAAAATCGCGAATTGAAGAATTAAACCCCGATTTTGTTGTTATAGACAGTATTCAGGCGATATATTCGCAAAATTTTCAGAGTTCTGCGGGAAGTATATCGCAAATAAGAGAATGTACAAATTTATTAATGCAGATAGCTAAAACAAAAAATATTACAATTGCTGTCATCGGGCATGTAACAAAAGAAGGCAACATAGCAGGTCCAAAGGTTTTGGAACACATGGTTGATACCGTCATTTATTTTGAGGGTGATAAATACAAGTCATACAGGATTTTGCGGTCAATGAAAAACCGTTTCGGCAATACTTCCGAAGTCGGAATATTTGAAATGCAGACAACAGGGTTAAAATGTATATCCAACCCCAACGAACTTTTTCTCAACGAACGTTCGCAAGGAACTATTCCCGGTACGGCAATAATAGTAACCAATGAAGGCACACGTCCTTTGCTTGTGGAAATTCAAGCACTGGTGGGAACAACTCCTTACCCCGCACCAAGACGTGTTACAAACGGGGTTGATACAAGCAGACTGCTGCAAATTCTTGCCGTTCTTGAAAAAAGAGTCGGATTAAACTTATCAAAGCAGGATGTTTATGTAAATGTTATGGGCGGAATTGAAGTTTCTGAGCCTTCCGCTGATTTGGGAATTGCACTTGCAGTCGCTACCTGTGCCAGAGATGTTGTAGTGGATTCACAAACGGTTATCATCGGCGAAATAGGTTTGTCCGGGGAAATTCATCCCGTCAATAACATTGAAAAAAGGCTCAACGAAGCGGCGGCATCGGGCTTTAAAAAAGCCATTATTCCTTATGCCAACAATGTTACCGCAAATTTTGACAGCATTGAAATAGTCAGGGTTAAACGCTTAATTGATGCCATAAGTGCCTGTGTTGCACCGTGTGGGAGAAAAGCCTGAAACTACTTCCCGAACAGCTTCATTATAACTCCGATTAACCCTTCATCCTCTTTCATTTCGGTATTATTAAGTTTTTCAAGCTTTGATTTTACTTTTGCGTAATCAGGTGTGCCTTTACCGATTTCCAGATAAACATTGTAATATTTTATTGCATCAGGCTTATTTCTTAATTTTTCGTATGTTTGTGCAAGTTTTAAAGCAACCGAAGAATTTCTCGGGTTTAATTCGTAAAGTTTTTCCAGATAATCCGATTGAACACCGTAATCACCTATACTTTCACGAAAATCAGCCAATTTCTCAAGAGCATTTCTGTCAGTCTTATCAATTTTAGAAATTCTTTCATAGAATTCCACGGCATGATTTACATCGCCTGTTTCCTCCAAAAGTGCCGCAAGACTGTTTAATAAATTAATATCATCATTCTTTAACTGAAATGCATTCAAATACTCGTTGATTGCGATATCTTTGTCACCGCGTGCAAGATTATATTTTCCCCAGTTGAGATGTGCATTGTATTCATCGTTCTTGTTTTCATAAATTAACGCCCGCATCTGGTAGGTAAGCACCGAGTTTTTAACAAATTCATCATACTTATTTACGCATTCCAAAGCCTTGTCATAGTCCTTTGTAACATAGTAATATTCAGCTTTTAAGGCATAATATTGAGGTTCGTTTTTATATTTTTGTTCATTTTCGTTTAAAAGGGTAAAAGCTTCCGAATTACGTTCACAACCTAAAAGACATTTGATTTTTGTAAGTTCGTTTTCGGTAATTTCAAGTGCTTTTTGAGGATTACCGTCTTTAATATAAATTTGTGCGAGAGCCTCTTTTATATCCGCACTTTGATGGCCGTTTTTTATAGCCTGTTCAAGAATATCAGCAGCCGCAGATTTTGCATCCTCTTTCATGTATAAATTAGCGAGTCTGAGATAAACTTCCTTTGAAGCATCTTCACTATCCGCAAGCTTTAAATATTCATCCACCGCTTTAAGGTTTTGCCCAGTTTGCTCATACAGAACCGCTATTACGAAACGTGCCGTATCAATTTCTTTTTGCTCCTGCGTGCATGAAATAGCTTTTTTATAATCATTTATTGCCTGCTCATACTTTTGCTCGGTCTGACGTAAATTTGCCCTGTATATGTAATATTTATAACGGTTTGTATTTGCGTAAATATCCATTAATTGCTCATAGGCAAGGGTATTTGTCGCATCAAATTCCAAAATTTTTGTATAGTATTCTTCCGCCGAATTTTCGTCATTTAACATTACCGCCAGATGTCCGAGCCTTTCAAGCAAAGTCAAATCTTTCGGATTTTTTTCGTAAAGCTTTTTATATTCTTCGTACGCTTCGTTATACTGTTCGTTATCTTCAAATTGTTCAGCCTGTTGTAAACTCATCTTTTACTCCTATATTTACGAATTTATTATATCTTAAAAAATATTATTTAAAACCGACAACAATTTAATTTTTAATTATATTTAACAGTCCGTTATTTTTTAAACTTTACTTTTTGTCATATTCGGGCAGTAAAAATGTGTTTGTGTTATAATAAAGGTAGGGAATAAGACTATTTAAGGGGAGAAAAAAGATATGTCAGACGGAATACAAGAAACTACGGCACAGCCTGTTTCGCAAGAACAAGCGGAAAAAGTTGAAGTTGTAGACCTTCCTAATAATGATGAATCAATAGAAACAAAAACAAGTTCAAGTTATGATGCAAGCAACATAAGAGTTCTTGAAGGGTTGGAAGCGGTAAGAATGAGACCGGGTATGTATATCGGTTCAACTTCACAAAGAGGTTTGCACCATTGCATTTATGAAATTGTTGATAACTCAATAGATGAATCGCTTGCGGGATTTTGTACGGATATTCATGTATATGTAAATAAGGATAACAGTATTACCGTAGAGGATAACGGACGCGGTATTCCGGTTGACATAAAGCCCGAAAGCGGGAAATCGGCTCTTGAAATTGTTCATACCGTGTTACATGCCGGCGGTAAATTCGGAGACGGCGGTTATAAAGTATCTGGCGGTCTGCATGGCGTAGGAGCTTCGGTTGTAAACGCTTTGTCGGAAAAATACAAAGTTGAAGTTTCACGTCAGGGACATGTATGGCGTCAGGAATATATGAGAGGTGAACCGGTTGCACCTGTTGAAAAAGGTGAAGCAACAGACAAAACAGGGACAAAAACAACATTTTGGCCCGACCCTGAAATCTTTACGGAAACAACTGAAATTGATTGCGACGTTATTGCCAACAGATTACGTGAAATGGCATTTCTTAACAAGGGTTTGAAAATAATTTTCCACAGGCATGATGAAAGCGATGAACAAGTATTCCATTACGCGGGCGGTATAGCCAGTTATGTCGAATTTTTAAACCAGAATAAAACGGTTTTGCATGACAAACCTATATACATAGATAAAGTTATTGATAATATGCAGGTCGAAGTCGCAATGCAGTATACTGATGCATACAACGAAAGTGTGCTGTCATTCGCGAATAATATAAATACCCATTCGGGCGGTACACATTTGACAGGTTTCAGAAACTCAATTACACGTGTTTTGAACGACTATGCAAGAAAAAACAGTATTTTAAAAGATTCCGAACAAAATCTTTCAGGTGAGGACGTAAGAGAAGGTTTGACCGCCATAGTCAGCGTTAAGCTTCCTAATCCCGAATTTGAAGGACAAACCAAAGAAAAATTGGGCTCTCAAGAAGCTATGGGTGCCGTTCAGGATGCGGTAAGAGATAAACTTCAAGAATGGCTTGAATTTAATCCCAAAATAGCAAAGATTATTCTGGAAAAAACACTTCAGGCACAGCGTGCAAGAGAAGCTGCCCGTAAAGCAAGAGAATTAACAAGGAGAAAATCCGTTCTTGAAAATTCAACTTTGCCCGGCAAACTTGCAGACTGCTCAAATCGTGAACCTGAAAAATGTGAAATATTTATAGTCGAAGGAGATTCCGCGGGCGGTTCCGCAAAACAGGGCAGAAACAGAATGTTTCAGGCTATTCTGCCATTGAGAGGTAAAATTCTTAATGTGGAAAGAGCAAGACTTGATAAAATTTACGGAAATAACGAAATTCAATCAATGATTCAGGCTTTCGGGATTAACATAAGCAAAAATGAAGATGAAGTCGATATTGAAAAACTTCGTTATCATAAAATTATTATTATGACCGATGCCGATGTTGACGGAGCACATATCAGAACGCTTTTGTTGACGTTCTTTTTCCGTTATGCGAGACCTTTAATTGAAAACGGTTATGTTTATATCGCTCAACCGCCTTTGTTTAAGGTTACTCAGAATAAATCATCAGAGTATCTGTATGACGAACATGCTCTTGACAAAATGCTAAAAGAACGCGGTATTAAAAATCTCAGTCTTTCGGATAAAAATAAAAACAAAGTTAAAACCGGTGATGATTTACTTGAATTAATTAAAAACATGTCTACGTTTTATAATTCATACAATAACCCGATACTCAATTTATATCCCGCGGTAGCTCTCAGAGGGCTTGTACGTTCCGAAATTACGGTTGAGGACTTTGAAAATCAGTCAAGAATGAACGAGGTTATTGAATACTTAAATCATTATATGAAGGATCATGCTTTGAATTATAATATTTCCGAAGCTTTGGCATATAACGCAGAGTTGAAATATAACCCCGAAAACGCAAAATATTCCATAAAATTAAACCTTAATGACGAAGAACATGTCATTATAACTCAAAGTATTATAAAGAGTTCGGAATACAAGCGTTTGAAGGCTTCTTATCCTTTAATCAGAGATTATTTGATTGAAGAAGAAGACAAGCTTATTCTTGAAACGGATACGGAACAGTATGAAATAAATTCTTTTGAAAAACTTCAAAAAATCATTGATGACAGAGGACAGAAAGGGCTGCAAATACAGCGTTTTAAAGGCTTGGGTGAAATGATGCCCCAGCAGCTCTGGGAAACAACCATGGACCCTGCCACAAGAACACTTTTGAAGGTTAATATTGAGGATGCTATGTTGTGTGACCAGCTTTTCGATATATTAATGGGTGATAAAGTTGATCCCAGACGAAACTTTATTGAAGCTAACGCTGTTTATGCAACAAATATCGATACTTAATCATAACAATTATCGGAGTAAAATCGGTGGAATTAATTTCACCGATTTCTTACATAAGGAGTAATATGCAAAGAGGTTTATTTATAACATTTGAGGGCATAGACGGCTGCGGCAAATCAACTCAGCTTAATTTGGCGGAAAAATTTTTAATAAAAGAAGGTCGCGATGTTTTGATTACAAGAGAACCGGGTGCAAAAGGTCTCGGAGAAAAGTTACGCGAGATACTGCTTAACTATGACGGTAATGTTTCCGACAAATGTGAATCTTTTTTGTTTTTGGCTGACAGGGCTCAACATATAGATGAAATAGTTCAGCCCGCACTTAATAGCGGTAAAATAGTTCTTTGCGACAGATATACGGATTCTACGTTAGCATATCAGGGTTGGGGAAGAAAGCAAAATATTGATGAAATAAATATGCTTAATAATATTGCTACAGGGGGATTAAAGCCCGATTTAACCTTTGTATTTGATGTCGACATTGAAACATCATTTAAACGTGTCGGCAAAAATAAGGACCGTATGGAAAGTGCGGGATATGATTTTCATCAGAGAGTAAGAAACGGGTACTTGGAATTAGCTAAACAAGAACCTGAACGGATTAAAGTAATTGACGGCACAAAATCCGTAAATGAAATAAGTGATGAGGTTATTAAAAATATAAATATTTTGCTTAAAAAATCTTAACGTATTAGCAAAAATATTTTTTCTCATATTTTAAAGTCTGATGAATGCAGTAAGCAAAAAGGTTAAATTATGCCGTATTTTAATGCACCGGTTAATTATACACCAACAACATATCCGCAATATTACCTGCCCGACAAGAAAATGAGAAACGGCGTCAGAACTGCAGGGGCAGCTATAATCGGCGGTATAGTCGGTATGAGCGGTTACTATTTGCCGATTAAAAAAAGTTTTTTTGTAAATGAAGCTTTTAACGTATATAAAAACAAGAAAATGGAGCAAATACAAAACTTAAAGCAGGCAGCGGTTAATTTAACAGGTTTTACTACGAATTTATCACAAAATGACAGGATTTTTCTTAATAATCTCGGTGTAAGTCCCGATATAAACTCGATTACTGATAAAGCAAAAGTTTTGGAAGAAGAAATTACGGATATAAATTCCGTAAAAAATATTAAAAAATATTTCGCTGATAATTTTGTATCATTTAAGAAGAATGCACACCTTATGGATAATACGGCTTACGAAGCAATGCGAAATTTAAAATGGAACGGTTTTAAATGGGGTTCGGCTCTTTGTGCGGCATTCGGAGTAGGTGTTTGCATGTTGTCCGCAAATAAAAGACAATAAGAGTTAATACAACATAAAAGTTTTTTGCGGACAATTTATAACGTCGATTACATCAAAATCTTTAAATGTTGATATAGTCTTAATGTTATTTTTGTTGTATGTGTTCTCTTTTGCGAGAATTGCCCCCACAATGGCTTCAAGCTGTGACATCGGCATCATGTTAACTGGTAAATCAATACCCCATTCAATTTTTAATGTTTGCTGCAAAAACTTGCAATCCGCAGGAGTACGCTCTCTGTAACAAGAATTTAATTTCATATTTTGTCTTGTCAGGTATAATTCAAAACGTTTTATTTCTGCACCTCTTTGCTCAAGAGTTTTAAAATAATCGCAACCTCTTGGCGAATATCTTTGAGTCCAGTTATCAATATTAGGCATATTGGAATTTGTACTTACGAGTTGATAAGGTTTTGAAAGTACTCTCCATTTCCCGTTAAGCATAGTTCTGTCCCATGCCAATGAAATACAAATCTTGGACTGTTTAAGCGATGAATAGTTATCAAAAAAGTAGATAATATCATTCATTGTATAAAATTTATCAGTTTTAATAAGCGTATTATATTCGTCAATAATGGCTAAACCCGTATCCGCCGCGGAATTTGATGCCAATGAAAGCCCTACAAAATAATTCATACGTCATTTTCTCCTAAGGCATTAATTTTGTTAAAATTAACGGTTCATCATCGGTAACAACAACGGAGTGTTCAAAATGTGCCGAAGGTTTTTTATCAACGGTACTTACCGTCCAATTATCTTCCGCCACAACCACATCATCACCCCCGAGGTTCAACATCGGTTCTATGGCAATAGACATACCCTGTTTTAACAAAGTTTTATCTCCGACGCTATAGTTAAACAAAAACGGATCCTCATGCATAACATGCCCGACACCGTGACCGCCATATTGGCGAACAATACCGAGTTTTTCTCTGTTTGCAACGGCTTCAATAGCAGATGAAATATCATCCAATACATTACCTGCACGCATTTGTTTTATTCCCGCAAAAAGTGCTTCTTCCGTGTATATAAGAAGCTTTTCGAGTTCATGGCTTATTTTACCTACAGGATAAGTCCAAGCACTGTCACCTACCATACCGCCGTATGTTGCACCCACATCTATACTTATTATATCGCCTTCTTTTACGATACATTTTTCATCCGGAATACCATGGACAACCTGCTCATTTACGGAAGTACAAATGCTTGCGGGAAAACCGTTATACCCGAGAAATGTCGGTACAGCACGGTTTTCTTTAATTATTTTAAATGCAATGTTATCAAGTTCTTTAGTACTAATCCCCGGTTCAATAACTTTTTTCATTTCCTGATGAACAAGAGCGACAATATGACCGGCATGTCGCATTCTTTTGATTTCATCTCTGCTTTTTCTTTGTATCATAAATTCCTTCTTTTTAAATTTAATCTTCTTCAATAATGTTTAACAAACGCTTCCAAACCGTTTCTATATCACCGTTTGCATCCAGAGTTACGAGGACGTTTTTATTTTTATAATAATCCGTAAGCGGAGCGGTTTCTTTGAAATACGTTTCAAAACGTGCTTCGGCGGTTTCACGGTTATCGTCTTTTCTCTGTATAAGCTTGCCGCCGCATTTTGAACAGATATTTTCGGATTTTGGAGGATTAAATTTCAAGTTAAAAATTTCACCGCAAGAACTGCATGAACGGCGATAAATTATTCTGTCCAGCAGTAATTCATGGTCAATATCAAAATATATTGCGAGAAACTTCGTATCTGTGTCGTTATCAATTTCTTTGTTAATAATTTCGAGTTTTTGAGCCTGTTCGATACTTCTCGGAAAACCGTCCAAAATATAACCGTTTTTGCAGTCATCTTGCCTTAATCTGTTTTTGATAATGTTTGCCACAAGGTCAACGGGAACCAGTAAACCTTTATCAATAAATGATTTTGCCAATATACCGTCCTGAGATTTTTTATCAATTTCCGCTCTCAATAATGAACCCGTATCAATGTGAACAAATCCGAGATATTCGGCTAATCTGGCGGTTTGTGTACCTTTTCCGCTTGCGGGCGGCCCTAAAAAAATAAATTCTTTTTTCATTGTATATGTCTCCCTAACCTCATTTTATTATACTTTAAATAAGAATTCAATGTCTCATTTTTAAATATTTTTGTTTAATTTTACTATACAAACCATTGACATGGTATTCATTTATTAAGACAATAAAACTGTTAGAAAGGGGATATTATGACCAAACAAACATATTTGCATGATAAACACGTTAATCTCGGTGCCAAAATGGTTGATTTTGCAGGCTGGCACATGCCTGTTCAATACACTTCCATAATTGATGAACACAAAACAGTGAGAGAAAATGCGGGATTATTTGATGTTTCCCACATGGGCGAGTTATTTGTAACAGGTAAGGATTCTACGGAATTTCTTAACGGTTTGGTTCCTCAAAACATAAAAAAATTGGATTACGAAAAAGCCGTTTACTGCCAATTAACTAATAAAAACGGCGGGCTTACGGACGATTTGATAATTTATAAAATAGGAATTAACAATTACCTTATTATATGTAATGCTTCAAGGGTTGATGAAGACTTGAACTGGCTTGAAAACAACACACGCGGATTTGACGTAAATATAGATAATGTTTCGCATAAATATTCACTGCTCGCCGTTCAAGGACCGAAAGCTTGCTTAATCCTTCAAAAAATGGGGCTTGATATTAATCAAAGTTCATTTACAATAAAGCCTGCTGCAATTGCGGGGATAAAAGTTCTGGTTTCCCGCACCGGATATACGGGTGAAGACGGGTTCGAAATTTTGACCGAAAACGAACATGCCGAATATTTATGGGATAAAATCCTTGATGACGGTAAAGAATTCGGGATTAAACCGATAGGTCTCGGTGCAAGAGATACTTTGCGGTTAGAAGCAGCATTACACTTATACGGCAATGATTTAGACAAAAATACCACTCCTATAGAAGCAGGTCTGTCATGGTCAATTCCTAAAGACAAAACCGATGATTATGTAGGAAAAGATGTTATATTAAACCAAATTCAAAACGGAACCGAAAAAAAATTAATCGGATTAAAAATGGCTGATAAATCCGTTGCAAGACATGAATATGAAGTATATTACAACGGTGAAAAAGTCGGTGTTATTACAAGCGGTGCTCCTTCGCCGATGCTTAATGCGAATATCGCACTCGCTTATGTAAAAAATATTAAAGAAATTTGCACCGGTGCAACCGTGCAAGTTATGATAAGAGAGAAATTTCATGATGCACTGGTCGTTAAAAGACCGTTTATTGAAAAAAGAAACAGCGTTAAATTTTAATAAAGGAGAAATAAATGACTATTACTGAAAAAATGTTATGTACAAAATCTCACGAGTATTTATCGGAAAATGCTGACGGTACATATACGGTAGGATTAACGGATTATGCCGTCGAACAGCTTGGGGATATAGTTTATCTGGAATTACCGGAAACAAATCAGGAATTTACCAAGGGTGAAACTTTTGCTACCGTTGAATCAGTTAAAGCAGCTTCGGAAATATACCTTCCCGTAAGCGGTAAAATCGTTGAAGTTAATGAAGATGTGGTTAATGCTCCCGAAAAACTCAATGAGGACTGCTATGAAAACGGATGGCTGGTTAAAATTGTACCAACCGGTGATGCATCCGAACAAGACGATTTAATGACATACACTGACTATAAAGAAGAATTGGATTAAAAATGTATAATTTTTTAGTACACGATGAACAAACCAGAAAGGCTATGTTGAACAGTATCGGGCTGAACTCTGCCGATGAATTGTTTAAACAAATTCCGCAAAACGCACGCCTGAAAGAATTAAATCTTTCAAGTCCTTTGAGCGAAATGGAAGTTCAAAAGCATGTTAAAAACCTTGCGAAAAAGAATAAAACTGATTACCTGAATTTTGCCGGCGGCGGAATTTATAATAAATTTATTCCGGCATGCATAGGGCAAACGGCAAACAGATTTGAATTTTTGACGGCATATACACCTTATCAGCCTGAAATTTCTCAAGGCACGCTTCAGGTTATGTATGAATTTCAAACCATGATTTGCCGTCTTACAGGGATGGATATTTCAAATGCTACGGTTTATGATGGCGGAAGTGCCTGTGCGGAAGCCATTCTTATGTCATCAAGAATAAGTAAAAAAAATAAAGTACTTGTATATGACAGCATTAATCCTCAATACATGGCGGTTATAGAAACTTATGCACATGCAAAAGGGCTTGAAATTAATAAAATTAACCAAATACCATCGGATGTTTCCGAATATGCTTGTGTTCTGGTGCAAAATCCGAATTATTACGGAGAAATACTTGATATTGAAAAACCTGCAGGTACACTTCTGATTGTTTGCTGTGAGCCTTCTACGTTATCGGTCTTAAAGCCGCCTTCTGAATATGGTGCGGACATTGTCTGCGGTGATATTCAAACTTTGGGTATTCCTCAGGAATTCGGCGGACCGCATGCGGGATTTATTGCCTGCAAGGAGCAATTTATGCGTCAACTTCCGGGCAGACTGGCAGGAAGAACTACCGATGCTGACGGTAATCAGGCTTTTTGCCTGACAATACAGACAAGGGAACAGCATATCAAACGTGAAAAAGCCACGAGTAATATCTGCTCAAATCAGGCATTAATCGGCTTGTGTTCCGCTTTATATTTAAGTTTACTGGGGAAAGAAGGCTTCCGTCAGGCGGGATATCTTTCTTGCAGTCAGGCTCATAAATTGTCTGAAAAACTTGCAAAAAAAGGTATTAAGACCTTAAATAAAAACTTTTTTAATGAATTTGTAATCGAAACGGCGAATTCTGACAATTTCTTAAAGAACTTAAGAGCAAAAAACATTATAGGCGGTATTAAACTAAGCAGTAAAAATATTCTCGTTGCCGTTACGGAAATGATAACTGACGATGATATTGACTATTATGTAAGTTCTTTATAGAATGATATTAGATTAAACGGGCGATTGGCGCAGTTGGTAGCGTATCACATCGACATTGTGGGGGTCACGTGTTCGAGTCACGTATCGCCCAGATAAAAAAGACAGATTATATATCTGTCTTTTTTATTAAATATTTTACTATAAAAGGTACTTATGACAATGCCATTAACGCTTTTACCGAGCGTGCATTATCTCTGACTTCTTCGTCCGAATGCATTTGAACCGTATCTTCAAGAATTTTCACAGCTTCGGTTTTATCCTGCAAAGCTAGCAATTCATTAATCGTACTCATTGCAACGGATGTGGACATATCGTTTATGCCTTTACCCTTGTTGGTTATAACGACTTTTAAGGAATCGTGCAGGTTTTTTCTGACCAATGCACAGGAAGTCATTTCTCTAATTGCATCAATACTGGAATTTGTACCTACATCTTCCAAAAGTTCTATTGAACGCGGATCAGGATTTAGTCTTAAACCTTCAATTATATTTGTTACATCTTTTTCAGTTCTTCTGTCTGTCATATTATTATCTCCTCAATTTTATGCTGCGGAATTAGTCCATTCTGCTACTTTACCCGAGAATAACTCGCGTGTGCTTTTATACAATTCATCATTCGACAAGTCAATTTTTGCTATATGACTTTTTCTTATACCGGGCGTTAAAGCATCTTTAAAATTATCAACAAAGTCAAGTTTTACTTCGGTAGTTTTTAACGTATTCCACATTCCCGATACACTGTCAGAAACTCTGTTACAGAAGTTATTAATTGATTCAATACCCGCATGGAATTTCTGTGAAATTCTGTTTCCAAAATTATTAATTGAGCCTACGATAGTACTCATATACAATTTACTTTTAGCCGGAATTGCTCCTAATTTACCCGTAAAAGACGGTTCGCTTACTTTATTTTTTGAAGATTCAAATACATCCGCAGTTAAAACATTACCTTTAAATGATGTTTTTGCAAACGGATTGGATGAATTTCTTGAAGTTGTTTGTTCATGTTTACTCGTATTAAACAATCTTTCACGGATTGCAGGTATTGATAAATCAGTCATTTTATATCCTTTCGTTAATTAAATGTAACATATTAAGAATACCATACGGTCTTAATATGTTATCAACCTTTTGATGTATTCTCTGCGTAAAAATCTTATACTTTAGTTAGAGATTTTATGGTAAAATTTAACTGTGAAATATGAAAATTTAGAAAAACTTATTGAAATAATAGAAAAGCTTCGTTCTCCGCAAGGTTGTGAATGGGACAGAGCACAGACCCACAAGTCATTAAAGAGGAATATGCTTGAGGAAGCTTATGAAGCGGTTGATGCAATGGAATCCGATGATATGCCGCATTTACAAGAAGAACTTGGCGATGTTCTTTTGCAGGTTTTGCTGCATTCACAAATAGCAAAAGAAGAAGGATTTTTTGATATCGAAAATGTTGCCGGAACCTTGAAAGATAAACTTATTCATCGCCACCCGCATGTTTTCGGCGAATTAAAAGTTTCGGATACTGATGAAATTATCTCTAACTGGGATAAATTAAAAAAAGAAGAAAAACCTGAAAGAAAATCGGCAATGGACGGTATCAGCAAGTCACAGTCAGCCTTAATGAGTGCACAGAAAATAAGCAAAAATGCCGTAAAAACAGGGTTTGAATGGCCCGATGAAAAATCGCTTTATGAGTGCATTAATTCTGAATTTGAAGAATTCAAATCCGCAAAAATAAACCATGACACCGATAATATGGAAGAAGAACTCGGCGATATTTTATTTGCCGTTGTTAATCTTGCACGTTGGAATAAAATTGATGCGGAACAAGCTTTATTGAAAGCAAACAAAAAATTTATGCGTCGTTTTCGAAAAATGGAAGAACTTGCCATAAAACCTTTGAAAGAATATACTTTTGAAGAATACGACGAATTGTGGAAACTCGCAAAATCGAAAATTAACCCCAAAAATTAATGTAAATTTATGTAACAAAAAAATAAACTGAAAAAGCAATTTTCATAATAAAAAATCCTTTATATAAATATACAGGAAAGAGGATTAAATATTATGAAAGAACAAGAATTAAATACAATGATGTCAGTTGTTGCAGACCCCATTGAAAATGTATATAAAATTAATTCCAGAAAAGATTTGGAAGAAATTCAGCGTATAATCCGTATTTTCAATATATCAAGCGAACAGCACGTAAAACATACATTGCTTTCAATTAAAAATCTTGCGACTTTCAGATTAGTTTTAAGCAACAATTAATAAATGCATATAAAAATAAAAAATCTCTGAGAAATCAGGGATTTTTTAATGTAAAATTTTCAAAATTTCGGAGCCGAAAATCATTATTCCTACAGAAACTGATATAACCGTGGCAAGCATAACTGCACCTGCTGAGATATCTTTTGCCATTCCGACAAGTTTATTGTACTTGTTTTTAAAAACGGCATCCAGTGAGAATTCTACCGCAGAATTAATCATTTCCGCAACTATAACAAATCCGATGGTTAAAAGTAAAATACAAACCTTGGGAATACTCAAACCCAGCAAAAATGCAAAAATTATAACAAGTATCCCGACAATAAAATGAACTCTTATATTTTTTTCCGATTTAAAAACAATACGAACGCCTTTTCCCGCGTTTTTGAATGTATTATTAAAACCTTGTGATTTATATTTACTCATATCCCTCTTATGTCATTGATTAAAGTTTAGCCAGAGCCTCATTTTGCAACTTTATAATAAAATTATAATCTTCTTCACTTTGATGGTCAAATCCAAGCAAATGCAATATGCCATGACTTATTAAAAACAAAAGTTCATCATCAAATTTTTTATTCTTTTTATCTGCTTCCTGAGCTGTTTTATCAAGAGCGATTATCACTTCGCCAAGATTTATTTCACCGTCAAGAATAAACTTTTCATCATCCCGTGAATCTGCAAATACAGCAAAAGTTATTATATCTGCGGGATAATCCTTGTTACGGTATTCACGGTTTATTTCATGTGTTTTTTCGGAATTGCAAAATAAAAAGTCAAAAGATACGGTATTAAAACTGTGTCCGTTCAGGCAAGAAGCTTCAAAAACTTCCGGAATACCAAGATAATACTTAAATATTTTCTTGGCTTTGTTAATAAAATAGCGTTCATTCAAATCTTTTCCGGTATAAATATTTTCGCTGAAAACATGCAGTTTAACCGTCCGCATTTTCATCATTATGCTCCGTTTTTAAGTTTTCACCCGCTTCCAACTGCGAAATTTTTTTATCCAAATCTTCATCCAGCATTTTAACAGGCATATTAATTTTTGCATTTTTAAGTTCATCAGCGAGGTTTTCCTGATATTTAATTCTGTTATGCTGCATTCCTCTCAATATTCTTGAAAAAGTAGCTGCAATTGTCTTTATATCTTTTAAAGTCAAAGGACTGTCAGCCAGTTGTGTATCATTCAGACGCTCAATAATAATTTTATCAATTATTGCATCAATTTCTTCGGGTGAAGGATTTTTCAAAGAACGAACCGCTGATTCAACCGCATCTGCAATCATTAATATAGCCGTTTCTTTCATATTAGGCTTAGGTCCGGTATAGCGGAATTGTTCTTCTTTTACATTTTCTTTGCCTTCTTCTTCCACTGCCTGATTATAAAAATACTTAGCAAGACCTTCACCGTGATGCTGTAGAATAAAGTTGTTTATTATCGGCGGAAGCTTGTACTCTTTGGCAATTTCCACACCGTCTTTCGGATGTGCGGTAATAACCATTTTGCTAAGCCGCGGATTTAATTTTTGGTGAGGGTTTTCAATTCCGAAATAAGACTGATTTTCCACAAAAAATAACGGTCTTTTAAGTTTACCGATATCATGATAAAATGCACCGACACGTGCAAGTACGGGGTTTGCACCTATAGCTTCCGCAGCAGCCTCTGAAAGATTTGAAACCATAAGACTGTGATGATATGTTCCGGGGGCTTCAAATTGAAGTCGTTTTAACAACGGCTGATTATGGTCGCCAAGTTCGGCAAGACCGTAGGGAGTTATAATATTAAATGCACTTTCAAATAAAGGCAGTGTGCCTAATGCGATTATGGAACTCAAAATACCGTTTATAACAATAAAGGCACTGTTTTTAATAATCAAGACATTACTTACATCAATTAAACATTTCTCAAGCACATAAATGCTCAGAACTATAATTAACCCTGCAACAGATATTTCAAATCCCGTTTTAATCAAGTCAAATCGTCTTGAATACCTGATTTGTGATATTGCCAGTGAAGTGAGCATACTCAGCAGTAAAAAAGTTACCGTAAGCTGAATATCGTACTGGAAACCGACAGCCATAACCGACAAAAGTACTATGGAAGCCGCAAATGCAACTCTTGATGACGTAAATATGGCGGTTAAAATAATATATGCCGGTATAGGCACTATATACGGCGAAAATCCGACAGGAATAAGTACCGCTATAAATACAAGCAGTAATGACAGTACAGAAGTTACCATAAGATAACCGGGTTCAAGAAACTTTTTCTCAAAAAATTTCATATAATTAAGAAATAATATCGTACCTATAAATACAAGTATGTATATCGCGATTAGCCCCTGCCAATTTAGCTGATAAACATTATATCCCGCTTGACGCAGAGCATCCCTTTTAAGTCTTGTAACAGGTTCACCTTCAAATAATATTTTATCGCCTTTTTGGAAAACAATTTCATAAGGTTTTACGGAATTTTGAGCATTTTTACGGGCGATTTCTGTGGCAAAGTCGTCAACAACAAGATTTGGTACAATAACCTGTTCCAAAAGTGCTTTAATAACCGATACCTGACGCTTTGAAACATTTGCTATAAGATTATCCGTTATAATTTTGTCAATGTTGTCTTTTTCGTAATCTTTCTCCGTTATTCCCGCTCTTAAAATATTTGTTAATGTTAAAGATGATTTATCAAAAGCTTCAACAAGACTCGCTTCATCAGCCTTCAATAAAAAATTAATAATAAAATCTTTTTTTGAAATATCCGAAATATCCAAAAGTATGCCTATTTCTTCTTTTTTCACGGCATCGGAAACATTTTTCTTTCTTATTTGCTTAATGGAACTGTGCAAAGTCAACAAATTATTTTTTATAAAATCATCCTCTGCAGGAGCCAGAATAGGGTCAATATTTTGTGCGACTTCTTTTTTATGCTGTTCGGTTCTTTTAACATCAACAACCGTAAGCGTTTTTTGAGCAACGATATCGCGTTTGCTTATCCCGTTTTCGATAATATTTTGAAAAAAGAAATTTTGTGATGCTATAATTGCCGTCATTATAACGGTAAATGCAAAAAATGAAATAACTTTTAATGTTGCAGCCGAAGTAAAAAATGTTTTGGCTCTCGTTATATAATCTTTGTTTATCATAAAAATATCCTATTAAAAATCAACAATTTATTCTAATATATTATAACTTCCTAATTTTTTTTCAAGCCCCATATTTTAAGGCGATTTTGCACATCTTCAAGGAGTTTTCTGTTTATTGACAAAAGTTCGGAAAGCACCGCTATCATTCCTACCTGAAAGCCTGTAATTATCAGAATTGCAGCCAGTATTAATGACTGAATATGACCGCTTCCGAAACCTTTCATCCAAAAATATAAAAACCTTACCGCAGGAATTAATCCCAAAACAATTAAAAAACACGAAATTAAAGCAAAAAATCTGAACGGTCTGTATATTATAAACATTCTAATCATTGTAAATACCGAACGAATTATATATATAAACATATTGGAAAACAGTCTGGATTTTCGAAGTTCGGGATTTACTCTTACGGGAACACATTCAATTCTAAGTCCTTTTGCACCTGCCTGAATAATTGTTTCAAGCGTATAGGTGTAATTATCAAAAATATTTAATTGAACTGCGGCATTCCTTGACAAAGCCCGAAAACCGCTCGGTGCATCCTGAACTTGAGTGGAACTTATCAGTCTCATGACCTTGGAACCCGCTTTTTGCAATAATTTTTTTATAAAAGAAAAATGCTTAATATCATTAACGGGACGTGTACCTATAACAAAATCCGCCTGATTTGTTAAAATAGGTTTTATAAGTTTTTCAATATCATCGGCATAATACTGGTTGTCGGCATCCGTATTCACAATTATATCGGCACCAATGTCAAGAGATTTACTTATGCCCGACCGAAATGCGGCAGCAAGCCCGCGATTTGAAGAATGTTTTACGATATGTTTAACTCCGCAGGCTTTTGCTGTTTCAAAAGTATTATCGCTTGAACCGTCGTCGATAACAACAATTTCAATTTCATCCACACCTTCAATTTCTTTTGGCAGCTGTGATAAAGTTACGGGAAGTGTACTTTCTTCGTTATAACATGGAATTTGTATAACAAGTTTCATATAGACCTCTTTAAAAAAATTTTTTTTTATTATATACTTAAAATGGGATTTTTACAATCGTGAAAAAATATATTGGGATATCTGCATTAATGGCTATAGGGCTTATTTTGCGACTTGTTTTTTTAGACAAGTCCGACGGGCTTTGGAATGATGAATATATCAGCTGGCAAATAGCCCAAATGCCCTTGTTCAAAGGTTTTATCGACGGTATAAAATCACAATGTCACATGCCGTTTTATTATATCTATTTGAAATTATTTATGACTCTTTTCGGGCAAAATGATATTGTATTGCGGCTTTCATCCGTTACGTCTGGTGTATTATCAATATTTGTCATGTATTTGGTCGGAAAAGAAAAAGACGAAAAAACAGGTTTATTGTGTGCGGGATTTTGTGCGATAAGTTCCTTTCTAATCTATTACTCTCAGGAAGTCAGACTCTATTCACTTTTGTTTTTATTGTCGGCAATGACTCTTTTATACACTTTGAGAATAATTAAACAGCCTGATAAGAAAAATCTTATATTATGGGGAATATCCGCTTTTCTTGTAATGTTTACACATACGATAGGTTTTGTTTTTATTTTCTTTAACATTTTATTTTTAAGTGTTGTATTATATAAATCCTGTCAAAAAGCGGTTTTAAGGATTTGGATGACGGTTTGCGGTATATCAGTTTTATGTTTACCTTTGATATTGAAAATCTTTATGACTCATTCTTTTTCTCAATGGTGGGGAAATTTTTCCGTTGCAAAAATCGGATTTCTAATAACCGATTACTTTTCACCGATATTAACCAACCTCACAAATTCACCGCAAGACTTTTTCTATAACTTTTCGCCCGAATTTATAATTTTCGCTCTCATACCTGCATTTATATCGCTTGTTTTTCTTGTTAATGCTTTGAAAAATAAAATTAATGCGGGATTATTTTTGTCTGTTACGGGGATTTTAATTGTTCTTATTTTAGCCGCACTGTCAGGCAAATTAGTTTTTTTAACAAAATACTCCATGGAAATCTACCCTATTTTAATATATCTGATTTGCTGCGGAATTTCCGATATGAAATCAAAAAAAATAAAAACGATATTAGTTTATTCCTACTGTATTTTAACGGCAGTTTATTTAATATTTTATCCTTATTCCGCCCCGAAAATAAGACGTCCCGAAGGACATAAAATTGCTGCGGATTTGCTTTATAATGCCAAATTATCTAAAGGCGATATTATACTCCTTGAATATTATCCGTCTGAAAGATTTGAAAAATATTTTGATTTTTCGGACTATAAAGTTATTTCCGTTAACAAAGCTAATTTTAATGAATATTTACGAAATGACAATTCCATGCAAGAAATTTTGCAAAACGGAAAAGAAATCTATAAACCGATGTTTTTGGACGGCATGAATTTGGTTTTGAAAAACAGATTAAACAAAGAAATATTGAAAGACCTTAAACCCGGACAGAGTGTTGTAATGCTTGTATTGGACAGCGTTGCATTCTATCCGCCCGATACGGTTAAAGAAATTACGAATAATGAAAAAAGGTACGAAAAAGAACCGTTTTTATTTTTAGTTTTTTCGTACATAAAATCGCAAATATTTGATGTGTTATCTCAAAACATGTCGGTTACAAACTATGAAAAGAAAGGAAATTGGATGATAATGAAGTTTACAAAACTTAATAATTAGCAATTTATTAGCAATTTTTATTTTGTTTGAAACTCTATATATATAGAAGGACTTCATTATTGGGTGTAGTGGAAAATCATGATAGAAAAAATTAATCAGAATTACAACAGAAATATCGCAAACTCGTACAGAACAAATGTACAGGCAAGAAGTTATAATCCGAGTTTCGGTAACAAAAAGTTAGCGAATGACATATTGGAACTTCTTCCTGATAAAAGAGCTTTAAAGTTTTTTGACAAACTAAAATGGTTAAAAGGTGAAATCGGCGGTATTTTAATTACGGCAATAGGTACTGGTGCAATTGCTCCTATATTTATTGCATTTAACCCATGTACCAAAGCACCTAAAAATGCTACTCCGGAGGAGAAAAAAGAAGTTGAAAATACCAAGAAATATACGGCAATGCGTCAGCCTATATCAGCCGCGTTAGCTGTTTTATTTCAGGTAGGAGCTTTAAAGCCGATAGACATGTTCCTTGATAATACGTTTAACAAACCTAAAAATGCTAAAAAACTCTGGGTAGCACTTGACCAGAGCCTTTTGAATAACGATTCTTACATAGAAAAACTTGCAAAGAAAGAATTAAAAGGTCAAAAATTCCCCGACAAAAAAGCATATAAAGATAGATTGGAAGATTTAAAAGATGAAATAAAAGATAGACAAATTACCGAACTCAGCAATTCAATTAAAGCAAATAATCAAATTATTATAAACGGTAAAACTTTAGATAATAAATATGTTGCTGAAGTTATAAACAAAAACATAGATAAATATATTGAAGATATAAAATTTTTACAGGTTGATACTAAAGGGTTAAATTTTTATAAAAACAGAGCCAAATTAATTTTAGCTAACCAAAACAGAATAAGAGAAGTGCTTGGCAATGTTCCGGGAACGGACTTAGAAAAATATTTGACGGAACAAATGCAAAAACCTGAAAATAAAAATATTAAAGAGTTGATAACGGAAATTCTCGGTAATCATGAAAATATGAGAGTAAGCCGCTGCAAAAGAACGGTAGACAGAATTGATAAGATAAAAGAGGCTTGCGGCGGTAAATATTCTTCTAAAAAATACATTGGAAGTATGTTGGATGACAACAATAAATTAGAAACACTGGTATTGGATTTGGAAGACTGCAAGATTAATACATCGGAAAACATTTCAGCTGATGACATTAAAAAAGCAATGGAAAAATTGACCGAAACCTGTACAATAAAAGAAAACGATAAAAGTTTTAAACGGATATTCAGAAATTTGGACATAATGATGGAAAATCCGAAAGAATTAGTTTCCAAGTTGTATAAAGATGTTGCTAAAAAATATCGTGAAAACTTAATGGACAGATATAAAGGCTTTAATCAGGTTTCCAAAATAGTTATCGGTTTATTAATAACACTTCCTATAACCTGTACTGCTTTGAACTGGGTATACCCGAGATTTATGGAAATCTTCTTCCCCAAACTTTCGGGAGTTAAAAAAGCAGACAACAACGAAAATAAGAATGGAGGTGTTAAATAATGGTTTCAGTATCAAATATTCGTTCCTCCGTAATGGGCAGCATAACAAACGTTAAAAAAATGCAAAAATGGTGCGATTACTTCCAAAAGAATAAAGAAAAAGCTTTGGCTTACGCGGTAATTACATCTGTTGCGGGTAAAGATGCCATCGGCGGTGTTATGTATGTTACTCAAAGTTTAAATAACAAAAAGATACCTGATGATAAACGAAGATTTGTAGCTTCATTAGATGCAACAAACTGTTTATTAATGATAGCATCTCAACTTGCACTTTTCTTTGCGATGAGAAAAATTAACGAACCCATATTTAACAGATTATTCAGAAAATCATTTGATAAAGAAGGGAAAGTTATTAAGACGGCAGCTACACAACTCAGAATTAACCAAAGAAATGCCGGTTTATCACCCGAAAATACATCAAGAAAACTTCCCATAAACAAAGAATATAAAAAATTAAGAAATGACTCTTTGGAAACGTTTAAATTTATCAGTGAATTGGTTGCATCAACAATAATTGCAAAACGCGTAATAGTTCCTTTCCTTGCAACCCCCATGGCTCAGAAACTTGAAAATTATGTCACCAAAAAGAACGCTAAAAAGCAGCAAAACTTACCGCCTGCTGCTGACGTAACTCAAATTTCAAAACCTGTTGAGACAGTTCAGGCTTCACAAAGCGTTCAACCGGAATTGACTCAAATTCACAATACAAATATGCTTGATAAATTCATGAACAACAATAAAAAATAAAAAAACTGTCAAAAGACAGTTTTTTTTATTAAAACGGTTTTGTTTGGTTTAACTTTAATCGTAAATCTCTGAAACGTGCAATGTCTTCCTGAGTTTTTCCCGATTCTCTGAATACCGCTTGTGAAGCGGGATGAACCATCAAGACATAATCCATGTGTATTTCAAGAAAATTGTATTTTCTTGGCGGTTGAGTTGAATTTCTGGGATAAATTTCAGCGTTTGTTACGGCAAGAAAACGTCTTTCGCGGTCATTTAAAAGGTCTGTAAGCTCTCTGTTAGTATTTGTGTACTTTGAAACATGAACAACACCTTTTATATCATGGTCAGCTGTCAATATACTTACTTCTATAGGTACCGTATCAATATTTTTAGCCATAAATTTATCCTTATTCCTCTCTAATTAATATAATACATTTTTACAAAAAAGTCTATATGTTAAATTTTATCTATCCTTTTTTTAGTTCTTCCGCCGTAAGCTTCATGGACATCAACAACGGATATGAAAGCATTAGGGTCAATTTGTTTTATAATTTCTTTAATTTTGGTGAGTTCAAGTCTGCTCACAACGCAATATATAACTGTTTTTTCGGTACCCGAATATGCTCCCGTACCTTTTAAATATGTAACTCCTATTTCCAAATTCTCCAGAAGTTCTTTGCCTATTTCGGCATAATGTTCGCTTATAATCCTTATTGATTTTGCACTGTTTAAGCCTTCAAGAACGGTATCTATTACTCTGTAAGCTATTACATAGGTTAAAATTGAATACATTGCTCTTTCCCAGCCAAAAACGAGTCCCGCTGCGGAATATATAAAAATATTAAATGCCATTATTATTTCACCGACGGAATAACCGAATTTTTTTGACAAAACAAGAGACATTATTTCCGTTCCGTCCAGTGAGCCTTCATTTTTCAAAACAATACCGACACCCGTACCCAGTATTATTCCTCCGAAAACCGTTGATAAAAGCAAATCATCGGTTATTTTAAAAGCGTGGAGAGCATTTGTTGCAACGGCTAATATAAAAATAGCGTAAAATGACTGAAATACGAATTTTTTACCTATTTTATTAAAAGCCAAAAACATAAACGGGATATTCAAAATCAATATCAAAGTACCGAGATTAAATTTCGTTAAATAGCTTGTTATTATTGAAATACCGACAATTCCGCCGTCAATTATGTTATTGGGAACTAAAAAACCTTCAAGTGCAAAAGCCGCAATTGCAGGCCCGAGAGTAAGAAATATAATTTTTCTGAGTTTGCTTAATACTTCCGCACAACCTATTTTTAACATTATAAAACCTTACCCGATTCTTCCTTCATCTCACTTTTCTTTATGGTTATAAAATTATTTATTTTAAATATTGTTTTTTTATTTTCGTCATCGGCACCTCTGACACCCAAAAACTTTTCCAAATCATTTTTCAAAGTTACCAGATCTTCGTACTTTTTAAGAGTACCGTCAATAGCGACCGAAACATCACCTGTTTCTTCGGAAACAACAAGACAAGCGGCATTGCTGTTTTCGGTCATACCTATAGCAGCCCTGTGACGTGTACCGTATTTCCAACTGAGTTTAGGGTCTTCCGTCAAAGGTAAAAGAACCCCTGCGGATATAATTTTATTTTTACCAATAACTACTGCACCGTCATGCAACGGTGTATTAGGATGAAATATTGTCAGAAGCAATTCGGTTGATACATCAGCGTTCAATTTTGTGCCGACATCGTAATATGTATGGCTTAAATCTTCCTGAAATACAATCAACGCACCGGTATGGGATTTTGATAAGTATTTTATTGCTTCCACAATTTCTTTTACAACATTTACCTGCTTATCGGTACTTTTTTTGTTATTTTGCCCGAAAGTTTTACTTATAAAATCAACCTGTCCCAAAAATCCTAAAAATCTTCTCAATTCCGGCTGAAATATTACGATTAAACTGACCGTAACAAGAGCAACAATGGATTTTAAAAACATTCCTATAATTTTAAGGTCAAGCCGAATTAAAATTTCGCTGAAAAACCATGCGAAAACTATAATCATTAAACCTTTTACAAACTTTTCGGACTGTGTATTTTTAATAAATTTTTTATAAAAGAAAAGCAGAACGCAAACCAAAAACAAAATCTGAATAACATCTGTCCAATTTAAAGTCAGATTAAGCATTTTTATTTGTTGAGATATGTATGCAAAGATTTCGTTCATTAATTTTTTAACCTATCGGGAATTTTATCATGAGATATTAAATCATCTAATGTCTCTCTGTTTACTATAATATCAGATTGTGAATTATTTACAAGTACCATGGCAGGTTTTTGCGTGCGGTTGTAATTTGAAGCCATTGAATAATTGTAAGCACCTGTATTATAAACACACAAGATATCACCTTCTTCAATTTCGGGAAGATTTATGTTATGAATTAAAATATCACCCGATTCACAATACCTTCCTGCGACCGTAACCGTTTTAGTTTTTTCTTGTAAAGGTTTATTAACCACTTCGGCATAATATTCTGCTTGATACATAGCGGGACGGGGGTTATCAGCCATGCCGCCGTCAACCGCAAAATATGTTCTGCCTTTAGGCACTTGCTTTGAACTTCCGACGGTATATAAAGTAACTCCCGCGGTAGAAATAATGCTTCTGCCCGGTTCCAGATACAAAATAGGAGGTTCAATACCATATTTTTTTGCGGAAGTCTCAAGTTTTGAAATAATTTTTCCCGCAACTTCATCAACTGAAGGCGGGTTGTCATTTTGCGTGTACTTAACACCTATACCGCCGCCTGCATTAATTTCATTAAGTGAAAGACCATATTTTTCGTTAATACGTGCAAGTTCTTTAACCAGAATTTCAATTTCGTCGGAATAAACCGCAGTTTCAAAAATTTGCGAACCTATATGTGCATGTATACCGCGAATATTTAAGTTTTTATATTCATTGACAATTAACTCGACAGCATCGTCAATTTGAGTCAGGTCAAAACCGAATTTTGAATCCAAATGCCCTGTCTGAATATATTCGTGCGTATGGCACTCAATTCCGGGAGTTACCCTGAGAAGTATATCAGTATTTTTTTTATAACTTGAAGCAATTTCGTTAAGCAAAGCCAGTTCAAAAAAGTTATCGGCGGAAATTCTGCCCACTCCGAGTTCCAAAGCCATGGACAATTCATCATAGGACTTATTATTACCGTTAAATAAAACCTTTGACATATCAATACCTGCTTTATATAACGTGTAAATTTCTCCGGCGGAAACAACATCAAATCCAAATTCTTCATCGTCAAGTATTAAAGCCAGAGCTTGCGTACATAAAGCCTTAGAAGCATACATCATCTTAACGTTTTTGTAAGCGGAAAAGGCTTTTTTATAGTCATTACAAACATTTCTTATTGTAAATTCATCAAGCACATATAAAGGAGTATCATACTTTTGAGCCAAAACGGTCAAATCGCAGCCGCCGATTTCAATATTGCCATTTTCGTTTATTTTTGTTGTCAGAGGTTTTAGCGATTGATTTGTTGTAGACATAAATTACTCCGCTTGGCTTTACATATAAAGATTACCACAATTTAAAAAAAATTAAAATAGATTAAATATACTAAATCTTACAAAAAATATCTGTTGACAATTAATTTTGGTTTAGATATTATTGAGAATGTGAAAGTGATATACATGCTCCCATCGTCTAGAGGCCTAGGACAACACCCTTTCACGGTGTAGACGGGGATTCGAATTCCCCTGGGAGTAATTTTTATAAAAGCCGCTTACAAAGCGGCTCTTTTAATACTTAATTTTGTAAATATCTGTTATTAATTGAAAATTTACTAATATTGCGAACTTTCAATAAATCGAATAATATTTGTCCAAAATAGTATTGACAAATATAAGAAAATAAGATATAATAAATATATAATTGCCGGGTTTTTTAACTCGGAGTTGAAGACGACTTCGGTCGTCTTTCATCATTTTAAGAGGAAATATGGAGAAGAAAAACAGGATATTAGTTTTAATTGACGGGTTCAATTACTATCATAAACTAAAGGAATACCAAAATAAATATAATAAATGTGTAAAATGGCTCAATTATAAGAGTTTAGTTCAATCTTGGCTTAAAGAAGATGATGACATAGGTTCAATGCAAATCTATTATTTTTCGGCAATAGCAAATTGGAGAGGTGTTGAATCTGCCAAAAGGCATAAAACTTATATTAAAGTTTTGGAACATGCAGGGATAAATGTTGTTCTTGGTGAATTTAAGCAAAAGAAAACTCACAGATGTAAAGATAATGAAAAATGTGCTAATTGTATCTGTACTCCTGACCGCAAAAAATTAATAAGACACGAAGAAAAGAATTCTGATGTAAATTTGGCTATAACTCTTATTGAAAAAAGTATTAAAAAAGAATTTGATAAATGTTTTATTTTAAGTGCTGATAATGATTTTGCAACTGCAATTACAAGGGCAAAAGAATTAAATCC